>JANXOO010000980.1 GCA_025353525.1 Schlesneria sp.
TAGAATGTCCCCTTTAAATTTCCCCAAACGGAAGCCCCAAACCGGACCGCGGCCAGAATAACCAACTGACTCTTGATTTGGTCTGCCGGATCTCCGAAGATATCAACATCCGCCGATATACCTGCCCGAATTACGCGAACCGCGCATTCCCGAAGCCCAATCCCGCCCCGCTTACCGGAATTCCCGAACTTCCACTTTGATTTGCGACATTGCACGTATTTGCCCGAGCTATCCATGATTTGCACCGCGCCAAACTCGACTCGGATCCGGATCTGCATTTTCGCGGGTTTCGGGTTGCTCGTTTGGTCGCAAGCCTTCGCCGCGTTGGCTGATGATACTGCCGCTGCGGTTTCTCGCGATGATCTGCTGACATTCGAATCCGATATTCGTCCGATTCTCAAGGCCTTTTGCCTCGACTGTCATGGCGGAGCGGAAAAACTGTCGGGTGGCCTGGATCTGCGATTGAAACGATTTCTTGTGGCTGGCGGTGAGAGTGGTCCGGCGATTCAGGTACAGGTACCTGCCGAAAGCATTCTGCTGCGACGACTTCGCGACGGCGAGATGCCGCCGGGCGAGAAGAAAGTGCCGCAAGACAAGATTCGTCTCATTGAACGCTGGATCGCTGCCGGTGCCCGAACCGCAAAAGAAGAACCAACGCAACTTGATCCTGGTATCGGAATCACGAACGAAGAACGATCATACTGGGCCTTCCAACCGATTCGACGACCTGACACGCCGGTCGTCAAAGGCATCCATCGCGTGAGAACTCCGATCGATGCGTTCGTACTTTCAAAGCTCGAAGCCACCGGGTTGAACATGAACCCTGACGCCGATCGAATGACGTTGCTGAAACGTGCCTGCTTTGATCTGATCGGTCTTCCTCCAACTCCCGAAGAAGCCCGTGCGTTTCTCGACGACGATTCGCCGAGTGCTTACGACGCGATGATCGATCGACTGCTCGAATCCGCGCACTATGGCGAGCGATGGGGGCGGCACTGGATGGATGTCGCCGGATACGCCGATTCCGAAGGGGACGGAAGCGTCGATACAATCAGACCCTACATTTATAAGTACCGCGACTACGTCATCCGATCGATCAACGCGGACAAGCCGCTGAATCAGTTTCTGATCGAACAACTGGCTGGTGACGAACTGGTGACTCCGCCCTATACGAACATGCCTCCCGAAGCGATCGAGAAACTGGTCGCAACCGGTTTTCTGCGGATGGCCGCCGATCCGACTGCCAGCGGTCAAGGCGACCCCGAGACATCCCGAAACCTGGTCGTGACCGATACCATCAAGATCGTATCGTCTTCTCTGTTAGGACTGAGTGTCGGCTGCGCCCAGTGCCACGATCACCGGTACGACCCGATCCCTCAGGCCGACTACTATCGATTGCGAGCCATCTTCGAGCCTGCGCTTAACTGGAAAAGCTGGATCATTCCGCGCGAACGCGTCATTACACTCTACACCGACGATGACCGCGCGAAGGCAGCCGCAGTCGAAATCGAAGTGGCAAAGTTGCAATCCGTCTACAACGAGAAACAGGAAAAACTCGTCACTGCTGCATTCGACAAGGCTCTCGAAACATTTCCCGAAGATCAGCGAGAAGTGTTGCGGGACGCCTTCAAGACGCCCGACGACAAGCGAACTGACGAGCAGAAGAAACTGGTGGCAACCCATCCCGGATTGAAGGTGGATCCGGGTGTTCTGTATCAATTCAATCAGGCAGCGGCAGACGATCTGAAAAAAGATCAGGCCGTCATTCAGGCCAAACGCGCCGAAAAACCGCTCGAAGACTTTATCAGTGTGCTGACGGAACCGACCGGTTCAACGCCAGTGACCACTGTCTTTCATCGCGGAGACCACCGCCAACCGACGAAACCCGTTCCGCCGGGCGATCTGACGATTGCCGCTCCTGATGGAGAACGATTCGAGATCCCCGATCACGATGCCGGATTGCCCTCGTCGGGCCGAAGACTCGCCTGGGCGAAACACCTGGTCGACGGTCGACATCCGTTGTTCGGTCGTGTGATGATGAACCGGGTCTGGTTGCACCATTTCGGACGCGGCATCGTCGACACGCCCGGCGAATTCGGACTTCTGGGAACTCGGCCAACGCATCCGGAGTTACTCGACTGGCTCGCCGATGAACTCGTTCGCCAGGACTGGAGTCTGAAGCGAATGCACAAACTGCTGATGACATCATCCGTCTACCGCCAGTCATCCCGGCGGCCAGATCCCGAGACGACGCCGATCGGGGCGACGATCGATTCCGACGGAGCCCTCTATTCGAGGTTCGGCGTCCGCCGCCTGGACGCGGAAACCGTTCGCGATCGAATGCTCACCGCTTGCGGTCGGCTCGATCGAACTCAATTCGGTCCGCCCGTCGAGGTTGTGGAAGACTTTGCGGGTCAAGTGCATGTGAAGGACGATTCGGCGCGGCGCAGCGTTTATGTGCAAGCCCGTCGCAGCAAACCGGTCTCGCTGCTGGCGGCGTTCGATGCACCCGTCATGTCAGTCAATTGCGATCGCCGCACAATTAGTACCGTGGCCCTGCAATCGCTGATGTTGATGAACGGCGATTTCTCGCTGAAGCAGGCGCAGCATCTTGCAAAGTGCGTGCGAACAGATTCCCCTGCGGATTCTGATCGGGAGACTACCCGTTCATTCGAAGCCCGATTCCCCAGTCGACAGGCGGCGTGGCAATACGGGTATGGATCGGTTGAAGGGTTGACCGACGTTGCGAACTCGCAACCGGCGACAGTCCGTTTTAACCCCCTTGCGCACTGGACCGGATCGCAATGGCAGGGGGGGAGTGCATTGCCAGACCCCGTGGTCGGTTGGCCATTGTTGCATTCGTCAGGCGGGCATACCGGTGAAAATCCGCAGCACGCCGTCGTTCGCCGCTGGACATCAAGCAAGGCGGGCTCCATCACGATCACCGGTTCTTTGCGACATCCGTCAGAATCGGGGGACGGAGTTCGCTCGACCATTATTTCCAGTCGCACTGGTCGCGAAGGCCAATGGACCGCGAAGACCGGCGTCGTTGAAACGAACGTGTTGAGAATCGACGTTCAGCCAGGCGACACGCTCGATTTCGTCACCGACTGTCTTGAGACCGTGACGAGTGATTCGTTCGAGTGGCTCGTTCAACTCAGGCTACAGGATGCAACCGGCAACGAACCTGGGCGTTGGGACTCGGCAGGGGACTTCCACGGGCCCTTGACGATAACAACGCCTCAAATGATTGCCATGGCATGGAAACGCGTTTACTGCCGTCCGGTAACGGCCGGGGAACTCGATCTGGCGTGTGCGTTCATTGAGCAACAGCTGCAGACGTTGAAGGCCAGTGGTGCGCTGGGCGATTTCGAACTGAATGCGATGACGAATTTGTGTCAACAGTTATTGAACAGTAACGAGTTCCTGTATTCGGATTGAAACTGATGAAAGACAACCCTTCATCGTTCGACGCCCGTTCCGCATACGATTCGTCCCGATGCAGTTCCCGGCGGCAATTTCTGGCCTCGAACGCGTTTGGCATCGGCAGTTTCGCGCTCGCTGCATTGCTGCGCGACGAAGGATTGCTGGCATCGCCCCCCGGCAAGCCGGTCGAAAATGCGATCAACGATCTGCAGCGGCGGTCGCCTGCGTCGGCGCCCAGGGCGACCGCGATGATTTCGATGTTTATGCACGGTGGACCTGCGCATATGGATCTGCTCGATCCCAAGCCGGAACTGACAAAACATCATGGACAGGATTATGACGGCGAAGTTGCATTCAGTTTTGTTAACCGTGCCAGCAAAAAACTGTTCGGCAGCCCGTGGAAATTCAGTCCGCACGGGCAATGTGGAACCGAAGTCTCGGAACTGTTACCGCACACCGCCGGGATCGTCGACGACATCTGTGTGGTTCGATCGATGCATACGGGACACAACGGTCACGAAGTCTCGATCCGTTATTTTCATGGCGGTATCCCCGCCGTCACGGGTCGTCCGACAATGGGAAGCTGGATCACATACGGTTTGGGGAGCGAGAACCGGAACCTGCCCGCGTATCTGGTCCTCGCCGATCCGGGCGGACATCCGGTTGACGGTACTCACAACTGGTCGAGCGGGTTCATGCCACCGCTGTTTCAGGGAACAGTGCTCCGTTCCGAAGAGCCCCGGATTTTCAATCTGGATCCACCTCCCTCGTTGCGAGGTCCGTTGCAGCAGCAGAACCTTCAGTTGTTGGCGGCGTTGAATCGACGACATCTGGAACAGCATCCGGGCGAATCGGATCTCGAAGCCCGGATCGCCAGCTACGAATTGGCCGCGGCGATGCAAACGGAAGCGAAAGAGGCTCTTGATCTTGCTCAGGAACCCGAACACATTCAAAAACTGTACGGCCTCGACCAGGCGGCCACGCGCGAGTATGGTGCGCGATGTCTGATTGCCCGACGACTGGTCGAACGGGGAGTTCGGTTCGTGCAATTGTTTCTCGGCGGCCAGCCGTGGGATACGCACACGGATATCCGCAAGAACCTTCCGGCAGTTTGCGAACGAACCGATCGCCCGGCGGCTGCGCTTGTTACCGATCTCAGGCAACGTGGTATGCTCGATTCAACGATCGTCCACTGGGGAGGCGAGATCGGGCGGCTGCCGGTGAGCGAAGGAAATCTCGGCGAAGGCAATGGACGCGATCACAACGGACAGGGGTTTTCGATCTGGCTGGCGGGGGGTGGTTTCAAGCCCGGCATGACTTACGGTGAAACAGATGAAGTCGGGCATCGCGCGGCAGTCAACATCGTGACTCCCAACGATTTCCAGGCCACGATCCTGAATCAGCTCGGTCTGGACCACTCGAAATTGATGTACAGGTTCAACGGACGAGAACAGCAGATCACCGACGGCCGACCGGCGAAGGTCATTTCCGAAATCCTGACGAGTGGCGGTGCCGGTTGACTGCGGTATGTTCAGACATCCACTACTGAGGGAGTCCGGGCTTTCGCTTGTCGTTGGAGTTCAGGCTTTGGAATGTCTTCTCTTTGTATTCGATCAATTATTCCGCGTTGATCAGCGTGTTACGAAAATTCGACAGACTGTCGCGAAACGTGCCGAAACGTTTGATATGCTGACGCATTACCTGCAATGCCGAAGCATCACTTGCAATGCTGACGCATCACTTGTCCATTGACTCGATATGCTGAAGCATAACCTACGCATCGGAAAGACTTGTGCCCAAAAGCGGACCGTTTGAACGTCCCCGCCGTCAGATCGAACGCGAGTTCGGCGTTCCCGTTCCCGGTGAAATATTGCCCGGGGAGCTGTGGACGCAGACGGCATTAAAGAAACTTCCGCCGCCAGGTCCGCTCGATTTCAAAACTCTGTTCGGTCGTGAAGCCCCGGTGATGCTCGATATCGGGTGTGGCAACGGGCGATCGACGCTGGCGTCTGCCGTCTGGAAACCGGGGATGGACCATCTGTCGTCAGACGTACTGCCAGTCGTGATCCGGTATGCGACGCGACGAGCGAACCAGCGCGGATTGACGAACGTTCGATTCGCAGTGATCGGCGGTACTGAATTACTCGCCGACTATATCGCACGACAATCAATCGCCGAGATTCACGTCTATCATCCACAACCGTTCTACGAAGCCAACCAGGTTCATCGAAGGCTGATTACTCCCGAATTTCTGTCGCTGGTCCATCGGTCTCTGATACCCGAGGGACTGTTCATACTTCAAACGGACAACCCGGGTTACTGGAAATACATGCAACAGGTTGTGCCGATGTTTTTCCGTTGGGAACAACACTCGGGTTGCTGGCCAGATTCACCCAAAGGCCGCACACGTCGCGAGATCATAGCCTTGCGACAATCGCTGCCCGTTTTCCGTGGCACAGGTCGTCCGCGAGCCGACGTGACTCCGCAGGACGCATTACAACTCGCAGCATCCCTGCCCCCCCCGATATTTGATGCGGACCGCAAGTTGAGGGAACTCGATCGACTTGAACGCGAATAGGAAAGGAACACGAGGACATGTCACTTTTGATTTGCCCTCTTCTCTGTGTTCCCTGCGCCGTCTGCGATTAAATCTTCTGATCAGAAGCGATTCACCGCAGAGGGCGCAGGGAGCGCAGAGAAATAAAAAAAACAATTTCAAAACCCGCCCGCTGTGGTTTTACGATGCTGTTGCAACAACCGGTTTCGCATTCCGGCGAAAGTGACGGCGTTTGATAATCAGAATGCTGACGGTGATCCAGACCATGATCGAGCCAAGGAATCCAAGAGTCAGCATGACATCCGACAATCGGCAGTCGAAGTTGCTGTCGTGTCCAAAATGGACTTCGAACAGATCAGGGTCGAGCATCGATCCGAAGCGAACGAATCCGGGCCACGGCGCTGGCATTTGACCACCATCGAAGCTGAGTCCGCGACTGACTGCCTTCATCCAGGTCGTGTAAGCGGACCCTTGCGATGATGGTGTTTCTGATGGATCGCCCGCATCACCGTCTTCGCTTTCCAGACGACGGATCGCCCGCAGGAGACCGGCCGCGTGTTCCGGGTACGACTCATGAAACAGCGTTGAAAATTTGGCTTCGACGTCACTCTGCACCAGTTCACGATTTGTGGCCGTATTGATTGCATGTGTTCCAAGACTCACATTCAGTCCCTGGGCAGCATCGTATTCGTCGGAACCTGCAATGATGTGTTGTCTCCGGAGCATCCGAATCGGCGGGTCAAGGCCAACGATCGTCCCTCGGCCCGTCGCAATCAGTGGAAATTCGGAGTTTGGATGGCCTTTTAGTGTGACGGAACACTTGTCTTTGATGACGTAGTACGAAGGTCCGAATGGGAGAAGCACCAACCACGCAATGGCCGTCAGAAATACGATCCACCCCAGTGACCAGACAGCGATCCATCCCACGGTCGCGGCCGAACGCCTGACGAACAATTTCATTCCGTTCAGAAGAGCGGCAAGGTCTGTTTCGGGCCAGAGTGTTGTTTGAAACGTTGATCGTGTCGCCGGAGAATTCAGCCAGAACAGTGTTGCGACACTCAGAGGAAACCTGACGAGTGATCCGAACGAGATCGGTAGCAAGCCGAAAAAAGAAATCATCCGCACGATGCCAATGTTTTGACGCGAGTAAACGCAATGCGCAGCGATAAATGACATCCCCGCCGCCAAAGTGCTGAAGATGAACAACGGAAACGGGACGCGCCCGGATACGGAAATCATGAAGCCGAGGGCACACAAATCGATGCCGCCAGCAAGACACCAGCCTATCGTCATCATCAGGCGATTTCGATCTGGCGCAGCGGGATCAAGTATGCGATTGAAGCCGTCAGTCCATAGCCGAATGAACGTTCGGGCAAAGACACTGAAATTGCCGAACGCCTTTTTGCCGGAAGGCTGCCGGAGCTCAGATGCCTGATCGGACGGTGGATTGTTTGTTTCAGCGACATACTGCGTTTCGTCGCTCGTTTGCGTTTCAAACAACGCGGCTCGCGACGTTGCTACCCGCCACACAATGATCGCGACGACCGTTGCGATCAGCGGATTGCCAGAAAGCATGATCACGATAATCGCGGCCAGCACAGCAAGGCTTTCCGGAGGCAACCACCCCGACGGCAAACTCGATTTGACTGACGGATCAAGATGATCCGATGTGGCTCCTTCGGCGTTCAGGTTGACGTGTCGTGGATCGATGATCCCCCTCACGTTCGCCCAGACAAATCGGACCAGCGAAAGCAGCAACAACCCGACAAAACTGAAGACCAGCCCACCTGCGAAATTAACCAGTGCAAACTCCAGCCAGTCGGAACCATGCGAAACGTTCAGCGTGCTCAGTGCCATAAAAAGTGCTGTGCCCGTCAACAACAGGAACAGTGCCGTTCGAGCTGAAATCATCTGAAAGAAGATTGTGCGAGCATACTGATCCGCCGTAACTCGGCTTCCCTGAATTCGTTTTTCCGTCGAGGAGTCGGCGTTCGCCGTTGCCGGAACCTTTGGACGAAAAGCAGCTCCGCTCGCCGATCCGGCAGCGTCCTGGACGGACGAAGGCTTTGGCACCACCATCGGCTGCTGCACATGTGCCAGCCATTTTTCCAGCAATTCGGCAACTGCTTTTGATGTCGGAAATCGGTCTTCCGGTTTCTTTTCCAGCAGTTTCATGACAATCGCACATAGCCAGTCCGGGATATCCGGATTCAGTTCCTGAATCGGACGCGGCGGATCGTGGCAGACGCGTTTCAATACTCCCATGGTGGTACTCGCCCGAAACGGCGAATGTCCGACACACATCGCGTACAGCACGCTTCCAAGGCTGAAGAGGTCGGCGCGATAGTCGACGGCGTCTCCGTTTGCCTGTTCCGGTGCCATGTATTGCGGAGTCCCTGCGATGGCGCCGCTCTGTGTCAGACTTGCATCATCAACGGCACGAGCCAACCCGAAATCGGTTAACTTCACACGCTGAATGCCGTTTTCGAGCAGAATATTCGACGGTTTGATGTCGCGATGGACCAGGCCCTGGGCGTGCGCAGCCGCCAGACCCGCCGCCGTCTGCATTCCGATCCGCAGAATTTCTTTCAGGTCGAGTGACCCGTCGGCATCAATTTTCTGTTGTAAAGAGCAACCGGCAATGAACTGCATCACAATTTTTGGTTGTTCTGCCGATTCGTCGATGGCATGAATCGTAATCACGTGATCGTGGCTGACGGCTGCGATGGCTTGTGCTTCGCGAACGAATCGTTTCCGCGCCTGCGGATTGTGTGCCAGATACGGTGCCAGCACTTTGACCGCGACGACGCGATGCAATGTCGGATCAAACGCCTTCAATACGACACCCATACCACCCTCGCCAACGATTTCTGTCACTTCATAGGGACCCAGGCGACCAATCGAACCGGGTCGATCGGAGGGCGTCAAAAAACTGAGGTCCGTAACGGACGGCGAACCGGACCCGGAACTTTCAAGGTACTCGTCGGCCTTCATCCTTCTGATTGCGTCTGACAAAACGGTCTCGTGTTCGGGAGATGCCTTGTCACGCAGATGCCCGATGGCGGAATCCCAGGACTCGGTTCCCGCCACCAGTGATTCAAGCGACTTCTGGCAAATGGCACAGCCGTCGACGTGCGTCTGGACTGCAGGCTGTTGGTCGTCCGGCAACGAGCCATCGATTAACGCTTTCAGTTGCTCGATGGTCGGACACAATGTCGGCACGTCAGTCATGGTCGTTCCCGATCTTTTTCAACACTTCAAGCAACAAATCATTCTTCGTACAGAGAGCGCGGCTCCCGCCGAGCCGCCACGTCGATGCGTCACCTCAAGTCAATTCGCCCGCGACAAAATCATTCTTCCCCAACCAGCAATTTGACCTGATCCTTCAGTCGCGTCATCACCCGCCCTTTGGCGAGGTACACTGCGGCGACCGTCATTCCGAGTTTTTCGGCGACCTCGCGGCCCCCGATCCCGTCGACGGCTGTCATCCAGAACGCCTGCCAGGTGGCAGGCGTAAAATCCTGTTTGACGGTATTAGCGGCATAGTGAAAAAGTTGTCGTTCATACTCAGAATCCCATTCAGCACCTGCCTCGGGATCCTCCGGTTGCGGAAGTTCGTTCAATCGATGTTGCGCGTCGGTATCACCGGCTCCCCGCTCGCGAAGACTTTCTTTCCGCCAATGGTCGGTCAGGCGGTTTTTGACGACTGTGAACAGCCAGCTGCGGAACGAACCGCGTTTAGCATCGTATTCGAGGCTTTTCGCCGCTGCCGCGACCTGACGCAGGACATCCTGAGTCAAATCGGCGGCATCAGCGTCTTGCAGCCCCCGCTTGCGAAGAAATCCGTACACGAGAGGTGCATAGAGATCGATAAACCGCACCCACGCCTCCTGATCGCGGGCATCGCGAATCCGAAAGAGCAGGGTAGGTCGCGTCGGTGGAATGCTGGTCATTAAAAAAAGCCTCTGACACGGGATACGAACGGCTCGCGAAAAGTTATCGCGAAAATTGTTCGGAAACACGAAATGAGAGCAAATCTCTGATCTCGCGGAAACAGGCGAGCCGAGCGGCGTAAGCCCAATGTCACTCGCTTCGGGTTACCTTGTCGTTTCGACAAAGTGAGTCCCATTGGGCGTCAGACCTCGGACCGAATTGTGGACAAGTCCGAGGGCTGACGCCGCTCGGCTCGCCAGGATTCTCGTTCTGCCTTGTTTTTCAATCTAAAAATGCTTCACGGCGTTGCCTGTAAGGGCTCTCTCTGCAATCGTGAATCAAACCCGTGATTTTGTTCATGAAACCTGGTGGTTTCATGCAAAATAGACCGTCGGTTTTTTGTTGAGCCCCGTTGGGGCTTTCGGGATGTTTTGGGGGCTGGTGACCCAGGGCGGCGTTATTCGGGAAGACCCGCTTCGCTCTGCCGCTGGGCTGATTTCTTGTTGCTTTTCGGGCTGGAAATCCAGTTTCGACTCCGGGCTTCGTCTCCGGTTTTTCCGTAACATCCCGTCCTAGCCTGCGG
Source organism: Schlesneria sp. (assembly GCA_025353525.1). Taxonomy (GTDB): domain Bacteria; phylum Planctomycetota; class Planctomycetia; order Planctomycetales; family Planctomycetaceae; genus Schlesneria. The sequence goes on from JANXOO010000980.1 coordinate 10,500, forward strand.
CTTCGTCCAGAACCAATTCTGAGACGTAGATCGGCAGGTGCGGATCGTAGTGAACGGCCAGGGCAACCGCATCGCTGGGGCGGCTGTCGACTTCGACCAATTCGTCTTCTCTGCGAATGCGTATCGACGCGAAATAGGTGTGCTCTTCCAGTTTGTTAATTACGACATCCTGTAACTCGCCACCCAGAGCTTCGATCGTCGCCTTGAGCAAATCATGGGTCAACGGGCGCGGCGGTTCTTCGC
>JANXOO010001015.1 GCA_025353525.1 Schlesneria sp.
ATGAAACTGGCAGGCGCGAAGATCGGGCTCCTGATCAACTTTAACAACACCAGACTGAAGGATGGCATCAAGCGTTTCGTCCTCTAATTCCTTCGTGCTCTTCGCGTCCTTCGTGGTGAAATAAATCAAAGAGGTCAAGACTCGTAAACATTTTTTACGATCGCTCGTTGTCATCGGCTGAATCAAATTTGTATCCTCATTCACGAAACGCCGAACAAGGCATTCAACACGGACGGCGAGTACGCCGCCGGTTAATTTGAACGATGCACCGCAAATGCACCGCATTCCATGAAATGCACCCTGTTTGGTGCATTTCATGGAAATTTTTCAATTCCACAAGTCGTTGACAATAAACGACTTACAGAATTCGATGTCACCTATCTATTTCGCCCATCACAATGTCAAGCGAACCGACGATCGAGGGAATGTCGGCGATCAGGACGCCCTGGCAGAGTGGGCCTGTGACTGACAAGTTGCAGAAGCAGGAACTTTTGGCGCGGGCGCGGAACGGTTCGGCGTCGCCGTCGCCGACCACGTAGAAGCCCATCGAGCCTTTCGGGCATTCTGTTTCGAGATACACTTCGTCGGTCGGTAATTTCTGGTTCATCTTGAACGGCAGCCGGTATTCGCCCTTCGATGACGGATAGCGGTCCAGGGCCTGCCGGACGATTTCGATCGACTGAGCGACTTCCATCATGCGCACAAAGAAACGACACCAGTTGTCGCCCACAGCGACTTCCTGAGGAATGCCTCCGAAAGCCGGATCTTTGAAAGGTGCCACGGGAATCTTGAAGTTGTAGCCTTCGTACATCCGCGTGTAGATCGGCTCTCCATCACGCCGCAAATCAAAGTCAACACCGCTTCCGCGCAGTACCGGACCGGTGCAACCGTAGCTCATGGCCATCTCGGGCGAAAGAATCCCCAGACCTGCTGTTCGGCGGACGAAGATGGCATTCCGGGTCAACAAGGTGTGGTATTCCTTGATCCGGGGGCCCATCCAGTCGAGAAACATTCG
>JANXOO010001031.1 GCA_025353525.1 Schlesneria sp.
GCCGACGACGACGATCGCCAGCGGCTTCTGACTTTGAGCCCCGATGCGCGTCGAGACGGCCGCCGGAAGTAGCCCCAGAATTGCCGCCAGTGCCGTCATCATCACCGGACGGACCCGCTGTTCTGCGCCCGTCATGATGGCCTGGCGCAGTGGCAACCCGAGTGCCCGATGATGATTGAACGACGACACGAGCAACAGCCCGTCCATGATTGCGACACCGAAAATCGATGTGAAGCCGACGGCGGCGGCGATACTGAAATTCGTTCCCGTCGCAAACAGAGCCCAGATTCCACCGAGTGACAACGCTGCGACGTTCATCAGCACGACGGTTGCGTCGAGCAGCGAATGAAATGCAAGATAGAGCAGAATGAAAATCAGCAACAGCGACATCGGTGCGATGATCATCAACCGGCCTTCGCCTTCTTCCATATTCTTGAATTCGCCGCTCCATTCGTCCCGGTAACCCGTGGGAATCAGCTTGCGAACGGCCTTCTGGGCATCGTTAACCGCTGCGGCAAGATCCCGATTCCGGACGCTGAACTTGATCGCGACCAGTCGCAGTCCCTCTTCGTGCGACACAGTCGATACGCCGCTCCGCACGAATTGACCGTCCGGACTGAGCGGTCCATCGGGGTCGATTCCCTGCGGAGTTACCAGATCGCCGAGTCGCTCGATCGGTGCCGTCATGGTTTCGGGAGGAGCGCCCGTGCGAGCACTGCCCGTAATTTGCGGCAGAGTATTGTTCGATCCCGATGCCCGGTTCGAACTGATCGTCAAACCGTTCGACCGGGACGGAGTTATCACGACGTTATCGGAAACGACCACCGGGATGTCGAGAATACTTGCAAGATCGCGCCTCAGGGATTCGGGCCAGCGGACGGTAATGTCGAATGTTTTTTCTCCTTCGATCATATGCGAAACGGTCTTGCCGCCGACGGCAGTCTGAATCACGTCGTGGACATCCGCGACGCTGACATTCCAAAGTGAACATTTTTCGCGATCGATAGGCAATTCGACATTCGATTGGCCCATAATCCGGTAATAGCCCACGTCGGTGACGCCAGGAATGGTTGACAACGCGGCGACCGCCCGTTGACCCAGTTCTTCGAGTCGATCGAGATCGTTGCCGAAGATCTTGACGGAATTTTCTCCTTGCACGCCGGAAAGAACTTCCAGGACGTTGTCGCGAATGACCTGCGAGAAATTCCAGTTGACGCCCGGCAGTGCTTCAGTCAGAGCATCGCTGAGTTCCAGAACCAGTTCGGGTTTGGTACGCGGGCGTTTGGGACCCAACCATTTGCGCCAGCCCGTAGCGGCGATGGTTGCCGGCCAGTTCTCTTGCGGCTTCAGCGGGATGAAGAATTCCGAACTGTAAAAGCCCGTGGGGTCGGTTCCCGATTCGGGACGACCGATCTGGTTGACGACCAGTTCGACTTCGGGGTACTTTCGCATGATTTCGCGTGCGATCTTCGATTTGTCGGAATTTTCTGTCAGGGAAACCGCGACGGGAAAAATCGCCCGGGCCCAGATGTGTCCTTCTTCCAGCGCGGGCATGAACTCGCGGCCCAGGAACGGCAGTGAGGCGGTCGTACCAGCAATCAATGCCCCGAACACTGAAACGACAATCCAGCGGTGGTTCAGGCAATGTTCGAGGTTCCTCAGATAACCCCGCTTCAGAAATCGAACAAAAAAGTTGTCACCTTCCGGTTTCAGGTTCCTGAAAAACAGCAGACAGAGCACGGGTGCGATGGTCAGCGCCAGCAGCAGCGCACCTCCGATTGCAAACGCGTACGTTTCGGCCATCGGACGGAACAGTTGTCCTTCGGGACCGCGCATCGTAAACAGCGGCAACATGGCACAGACCATTATGATTGTCGAGAAAAAGAGCGGCCGCTGGATTTCTGTCGAGGCCCGAACAATTCGCTCGCGCAGCGGCAATTCCGCATATTTTCCGGAACTCAGGACGCGGTAAATGTTCTCGACCATGATGACGGTCGAATTGATGATGATCCCGAAGTCGACCGCACCGATCGAAAGCAGGTTCGCCGACTGACCTCGAAAAAAGAGGACGGCAAATGCGAACAAAAGTGCGAGCGGAAGGTTGATCGCGATGATGATGGCGCTGCGAACATTGCTGAGAAACATCAACAGAATCGCAGTGACGAGGCAGATTCCAACGAGCAGGTTTTCTTCAACAGTTTGAGTGGTTGTTTTGATCAGCGTCGTACGATCATAGAAAACGCGAATCCTGACGCCCGGCGGCAACGCACCAGGACTGTCGTTCATTTCATCGATTTTGGCCTTGATTTTCTGAAGTGCCGGAAGCGATTCGGCCCCTTTCCGCAGCAAGACCAGTCCCTGAACCACTTCGTCTTCGTCGACCCATTTGCGATTGCCGTCCGCATCGAGAATCTCGTCTCCGTCCGCGTCGACATCCGGGCGACTGAGCCCAACCTTTCCCAATCGGGTCATATGGCTGACAACGACGCCCGTCGCGGCTTGAACGTTGTCGCCCGGTTTCAGAGGTCCCCCTTCGACGATATCGTCGAC
>JANXOO010001047.1 GCA_025353525.1 Schlesneria sp.
TCATAGCCTCGGCGGTCTGCCTGAGCCCGAATTCACCCACAGATTCTGGTGAGGAGGCCTTTTTCAGCGACCGGGATTACACGAGGTTACCGATCGACCCGTATTCCAGATCGCCTGAAGCGATCGTCGCGACGATTTCGAGTTTCCCGCCGTCGTGTCCGAAATGAAACATCGTGAGGTCTGCAAGCGAGCCACGTCGCAGTCGGACAATGTCCAGTCCCAGCAGCTTTGCAGGATTCTTGCTCGCCATATCAACAGCCTCTTTCAAGGTAACGCCCGCGAATGAGACGGCGTTGGCGACACACGTGTCGGTTTCCTGTGCCGACCCCGCAAGAAGCTCTGTCTGGCCGGCAACAACCAGTTTGCCATCGGGAAGGATCTCGCTGCGTCCCAGTGTGTTCTCGTACACGCCAGGCGGACATCCCGCCCATCCCGCAGCGTCACAAGTCAAAATTGACTTTTGGGGTGACTTGACACGAATCAGCATCCTGACCAGATCGCGTGGAAGGTGGTGGCCGTCGACGATCAGACTGGCTGACAGTCGATCATCAGCCAGTTGTGAGAAGATGACATTACGGTGTCGATGAATCATGGAAGCTGCACCGTTGCCGAGATGGGTACTGAGGCGAGCTCCTGCATCTGCAGCGGCACGGATCTGATCTGGACTGGCAGCGGTATGCCCCACAGCCACGACAACGCCTGTAGCGACAGCACGCTTGATAAAGTCGATAGCGTTTTCAACCTCGGGCGCTAAAGTCACCAGCCGAATCCGATCCCCCGAGATTTCCTGGAGTTTCCGAAATTCGTTCCAGTCTGCCGGTCGGACGTGTTGCCGGGGATGAGCACCGCGGGGCCCGTCTTCGGCGGAGATATACGGACCTTCGAGGTGGCAACCGCAGACCATCTGATTCGCTCGTTCGGATCGATCGCAGGCGCTCCGGATCGCCGCAAATCCTGCGGCGAGTCCTTCGAACGAATTTGTAATCAGTGTCGGACAGAGTCGCGTCACGCCGAACTGATAGTGTGGCTCAAGGGTTTCCAAAACGGCTTCGGCAGTAATTGATTCATCGCTGAACCACGTTCCGCCATATCCGTTGATCTGCAAATCGACAAACGCCGGTGACACATAGGGCCAATTCCGAATGTCGGCCCTGGGCCATGCCGGCTGAATCCGACGAATGAGTCGACCTTGAATGTCGATCCGAATCGGTTCGCCATTCTCATAGTGACGTGCATAAAGAGTGAGCATTGGAAGAACTACAAGTTGATATTTCCGGTCAGATATTTCTGGCAGCCCGATGACCGTGACGCAAAGTACGCCCAGCCCGACTTCGCCAGAGGGTCACAATTTGCCTGCCGTTACGGTGAGGCCAATTCTCGGCAAATGTATCAACTCTTGCCGCGCAGAGTACAGCGTCCCCGTTTCTTGACCCGTAAACCCGTTGGAAGGGCAAACCTAGTGCCACGTCCCGGAAACGGGGTTTCATGAAATCGATAAAAGTGATAACTCTCGTCAACCCTCGATTTTGGGGCGGGAGATCAGACAATGGCAGGGAAGGCAGCGAAGATTCGGGTCAGCCCCAGGCAAGAGATTTTATTGCAGGAATATCGTCGATCGCGCACGCAGTCGAAAAGCGTTGTGCAACGCGCGACGATCATTTTACTGGGGCTTCAAGGCTTATTGAATGAA
>JANXOO010001060.1 GCA_025353525.1 Schlesneria sp.
GATCAGGGTTCACCCTGATCGACGGGATCGACCGCGATTTCGGGTGAGATCGCCGGCGGGTACCTGAGGTTTGACGTTGGCAAATCCTTCTGCATGAAGACAGGCTGAAGCCTGAACTCCAACATTAACTCCAGCTTTTGCGTTTGAAACCGGCATGACAATCCTCCGTTGTGACGAGCCAGCATCCCGACGGACCCGGTTGCGATTGAAGCGGAGCTTTCCCTGACGCGACGAGACCGCAGAACCGCTGCAAAGTGCACGGCTCAGCCTGTACAGGGGTGTTGACCCTGCGCGTGAGACTCTGAAAGCAACGTATCGTTCGGCTCGAATTCGTTGGCATGCGGACCGACATCTGGGCAGGTCTTCTGGCTACCGGATCATACTACTGACCGCGCCTTCCCAAGCATCAATGCTCAGTGGCGAGTGCGGCTTTCGTCCCCGGATACAGCGGCGGGACCGCGACGGATTCTCACCGTCTTCCCTATTCTTCCACGAAACACTCGTTCGCGGACACCCACGTCGTGACCACATCGTATCGACCATTCCCTCGATTGCAATCCATTGAGCGTCGAAATCCGAATAAGACTTCAGCCGCAGGGATCGTCGACGTAATTCTGCCTTTGCACCGGGTGGCCGGACAGCACACCCGGTCGCACTTCGCCATCGATCAGGTCAACGTCGACAAGAACAATTGTGAGATCGAGCCGCCATTTGGCACTCCGTCCATTCGGCCAACGTCAGCGATTTCTCCACAAGATGTCGTCGCTGATTTCCAGTCGTTGTTGTGTTTCACGGATATCGTCGCGAAACCGTTTTGCATCGACCGGGTAGCCCTGCGTCGGCTTCAATCCTTCGATGTGCAGCCGCCAAAACTGATTGAATCGCTGCATCGCCAGCTCGCGAACATATTTGGCCGTCATTGATGCAAGCGCCACCGGTCCGTAGACTTCGGCTCGAGGCTGAAACCTCAGTACCGTCTTGCCGACTTGATAGTCGCTTCGGTCTGCTCCTTCCTCCAGTCTGAAAATCATGTCGCCGTCGAGTACCTCGGACAACAATTGATCATACCGGTTGCGACCGCCATGCTTGTCGCCGACGATAAATGTCTCCGTTTCGTCCGGGTTCCAGACAGACCGCAACAATCGGAGCGAAACGCGAGATGTAACGAGTGATTTATTGTCATACTCGCGAATCAGGTGATTGAACTGTCGAGGCTCAACAATCGATGCTTTGATCGCGACCAATCGAACTCCTTGCTGCTCGCAACATTCATTCCATTTTTTGGCAATCGAATCATCGCAGGGGGCCGTTGGCAATTCAAAACCGGATGCGGAATACCATGCAGGGATGTCGCCATCGGGTTCCGCAGGTAAGGAATCGGAACTCAATACGTGACACAACTGGTCGAATGATCGCGGCTCGTGACCAATCAATCCGAGCCCCGCGAGCACCCCTCGCTCCAGGGCTTTGAAACCGCGATTTGGCTGGAAGACCTGCTTCGAGTCGGCCACATGCAATCGCGTGTCGCCAGTTTTGGGGGAGTTGGTCAATATTTCAGAGAACGTTTCCCAAAAATCGAACTCCGACGGGACACCTGGAACATCCCAGACCGTCACAGCCACGACGAACGGGCCCAGATTCGGACCCAGTCCCGCTTCGTCCAAACCAATCAGTCGCGGCACGAAAGTCTCCTGTGTGGCGGTCGATTGCCAGTCGCCCGACGAAAAAGGCGACTCAGGGAACAGGTACGAAACGCACGCAGACCGGGGTTCCGGCTTCGATCGAATTGCCCGTTGGTGTCAGTTTTCCAGTTGCGGCATCGATGCGAAAGACGACGACGTTTCCGGAATCCTGATTGGCGACCAATGCGAAACGTCCCGACGGTTCGATGCTGAAATTTCGAGGGGTTTTACCTCCCGTCGGCTGGTGGCCCACGGCGGTTAGCCGGCCCGTCGATTCGTCGCACTGGAAGATGGCCA
>JANXOO010000598.1 GCA_025353525.1 Schlesneria sp.
GATCGGCACGCCTCCGTTCGAAGAATATTCGGTTTCGGTCGGCCAAACAGAATTCAAAACGCAGAGTGCCCCGCAAGCGTCGCATGGCCAATCGCATTCGTAGGTTATGCTTTAGCATATCTTCTGTTTATGCGTCAGAATTGAAGCTTCGGCGTATCTCTTCGACACAGCCTGCACTTCAGAAATTGACTTGACTTCACTTCAGCCAAAACATCTGACGGCTTCATTGCAGTCGCCGTGAATTCCATGTTTGCCTCGAAACGGCTTGTCCTGATCAGACTGATCACAGGATCTCGATTCTGTTCAGGAGATATGCTGATGCATAACCTGCGGGACCATGCCCGTTTTCAGTCGGGCGGAGAAATTAAAGGATCGATTGACGGTTGATCGGGAAGGGTGGAACCGTAACGTGATGCACTCCGTCATGCTCGGTTGTCATGCGAATGTGAGAGCCTTTCTGGCGAGTGACGGCGTAGCCCAACTTCGTCAGCACTATTGCCAAATCTGTTCCGGACAGATTGCGGGGCAATTTCATGAGGCAAGTACCTCTTCGCGGACAAAATGAAGGCGGATGATCCCCGGCTTCGCCCCGTTTCCGAAATGACAATCAACCGCGTCCCGAACGTTGACGCGCAGTTCGTCCAGGGTGTCCGCTTCCGTGAAGATCAATTGCCCCAGCGAGTGCGCTACATAGCCGCCTTCGCGGGCCTCCTCAATCAGAAAATGACTTCGTTCAGGGTGTCGTCGACATCGCTTTCTTATGGGATGATACTCGACTTTCGTCGCCATCACACCTCCATTTCCTTGCAGCGCCGGCATAACCAACGAGGTATTTACGCACCCCGTAAGGAGTTTCTTCCTGAGTTCCGAGTAAACGCGGCCAACAACGCTTTCGCGACGGCAAGAGTATTTCTGCGTGCCGCACAATCTTTTTGCAAAACAGTTTCAAAGCCGATCACAGCTCCGCGACTGCCGAAAATCGAAACCCCGACTTCAACGGATATTCGTCCTGAACTGACACGAATCTCCGCCGATGAGTTAAAACCAACCAATCACCAAACAGAACTGTGCATCGCGCATCCCTTCAAACTGCGCATGCCGACCCACGCATTCTGCGAATATTACGATTTTGGTCCGCCAGAAACGAATAGAAATAACAAACGGAGGGCGGTTTTGCCGTCCGTTTGACATTGCAACCAATTTTTCGCGACAATAATGTGCATCGTGGAATTGCCCGGTCGGCATTGAAGTGGCCTTTCGGCACAGGAGTAGATTGATGTTCCATTGTCAGAAGATCGCGACAAAATTCGTTTTTGTGTACCTGGTCGCGTTTGCGACGGGTGAAGCATCTGCTCAAAGGATTTACAGCGGAAACACTCCGACTGAATTGCAATACCCCCGTAGTAGCGGGGTTGATGCGTATGGACGGGCGGTTGACGCCCGAAGTGTCGACCGTTATGGATACTTTGTCGACGACTACGGTCGGCGATTGGAATCATATGGCGTACCGGGGCACGACCACGGAAACGGATATACCACCGGTGGGTATTACGGAGGAACGTATCCAGGCCGCATCGATGGATACGGATATTCAAGCGGAATCGGCGTTTCAGTTGGTGTGGGTGCAAGCTCCGGCGGATATTATTCCGGGCGATTTACGGACGGACCAGCGACCGGAACGATATTGGTCAGGCCACCCCGAACTTTCATCGACGGATAAACACCCCCGCCGAT
>JANXOO010000601.1 GCA_025353525.1 Schlesneria sp.
AGGATCATCGCGGCCTGAATCTCCGAAAGCGGATAAGCGTCATTTCCCCGCAGCGTCTGCCGCTTGATTCGTTCTGCGATTTCCGGTTTCGACATGAGGATGGCTCCTCCTCGACCAGCCGTCAGAAGTTTACTTCCGCCAAAACTGAGAACTCCGGCATCACCCCACGTTCCGGCGCGGCGGCCAAAAACCACGGCTCCCGGGTTTTGACAGGCGTCCTCGACAAGTGCGATGCCGTGCCGATCGGCGATGTCGCGGACTCGCGGCGCGTCGACGACTCCACCGTGCAAATGCGACATGATGATCGCCCGTGTCTTTGATGAAAGTCCGGCTTCGATTCGAGACGGATCGAGCTGCCACGTTTGCGGATTCAGATCGACCAGCACAGGAGTTGCCTGCAAGTGCAGGATGTTTTGAAAATTGGCTTTGAAGTCGTAGGCCGCCAGAATGACCTCGTCGCCCGGCCCGACTCCGACTCCTCGTAACGCCAATTCGATTGCTGAAGTCCCGCTGCTGCATGTGAGTACATGACTGACACCGTGGAATTCCGCCAATCGCTGACACAGTGCGGGAACATGGGGACCGTGATAGCGACCCCAATCGCCGGTTTTTATCATCGACATCAGCACGCGTTCTACGGAAACATCGATTCGCGGCCATTCAGGCGGACCTGAAGGTCGAATCGGTGTGCCACCCCGAATTGCCGGGCGATCGGAATCGTGATTGTTCATGCTGGAGCGAGGACTTAATCGAGGAAGTCGGTTGAAGACGTATCGCGGGTCGAGTCTACTATGGAGTCGGGCGACTTTCTGTGTCAAACGATATTATACTGCTCGCGGTCCGGATTGACGCTTCGTTTGTGAGTCCGCTTCCGCGTTCGAAGCGGAACCACCGTCACTGCGGCAGTTTCCAGGTGTCGTTGGATTTCTCAATGGCCTCAAACCAGACCGCGCGTGGTATATTCTGCTCGCGGTCATGATTGAGGTGTCGTTTGAAGGTCCGTTTCCGCGTTCGGTGCCGATACAGCGTTGGAAACGCACTTTCCAGCAATTGTCAGAGTTTTTAGTGGCCTCAAGTCGGACCGCGCGAAGTACAGTTTCCCGATGGCGGTGACACGCGATGAAAGGCGAGTCATGACTGATTCAGTTCGGTTTATCATGGTGGGAGGATTCCTGGGTGCGGGCAAAACGACCACGCTCGCTCGATTGGCCCGCCATTACATGTCAACCGGATTGACCGTCGGAATCGTCACGAACGATCAGGCAGCCGATCTGGTTGATACGAAATCGCTGCGATCTCAGGGTTTTGATGTCGGCGAAGTTGCCGGTGCATGTTTCTGCTGCCGGTTCGACGACCTGATTTTAACGATCGAAAAACTGGGACTCGACAAAGCCCCCGATATTATACTGGCAGAACCGGTGGGCAGTTGTACCGATCTGGTAGCGACGGTGATCCAGCCGATCAAGCAGTTGTACCAGTCGCGATTCCAGATCGCTCCTTACGGAGTGATCCTGAAACCGAGCCAGGGCCGCAAAATTCTGAAGAACGAACCGGGAACCGGATTTTCTCCCAAGGCCGCATACATTCTGGAAAAGCAACTGGAAGAAGCCGATGTGATTCTGATCAATCGGATCGACGAGTTGACTGCTGATGAATTGGCTGAATTGCATGCACTGCTTGATGCCAGATATCCGGACACTCCGCGGCTGGCGGTCTCTGCCAAAACCGGTTCGGGATTCGAGGCATGCTTTGAATTTTTTGACCAGGTGGGAGAATTCGGGCGACGGATCCTTGATATCGATTACGATACGTATGCCGAAGGCGAGGCGGAACTTGGCTGGCTGAACAGCAGTCTGCAGATTTCGTCGCTGCGAGATTTTTCGCTCGACAATTTTCTGCTGGCAATCGTCAGCGAACTGAAAACGCGGTTGGTGAATGAGGGACTCGAAGTTGCACATTTGAAAGTGATCGGACTCAGTGCTGCAGCGTTCGGGGTCTCGAACCTGGTCAGCCGCGACCTGTCGCCGGAATTGTCGCTGGCTTCGCATGCGCAGACGCGTGAGGTCGATTTGGTGGTTAATGCTCGCGTTGCCTGCGATCCTGAATTAATCGGTCAGCTTGTTCAGCAGACAGTTCAGAAGATTTGTGATGAATTCGGGGCCAACGCGAAAACGGGGAATACTCAAATGTTCAGGCCGGGCCGGCCTCAGCCGACACACAGGGTTGCTGCGGACGCTGTGCTTTGACGGGTTTCGGTTCGGGTTGGCGGTTTCGATGTGATGCGATGTGATGCGACGGGATGACACGTCGATTCTTGACAGGTTGGATTTGGTTTTTGAATGTAATACAGACAGGCTGAAGCCTGAACTCCGGCGAATACCTGTTTTTCAGTTTACCAGGAAGACTTCTGATGTATCTTCGAATGGCTCGCAGATTGCTCCTTGAAACGGACAAGCGATTGTTGTGGAAGCTTGCCTACAATTTTGGCTTCAAAGGGATGCTTTCCGTTGAGCGTTTCAAGCGGCGAAACAAGCGGGGCGAGTTCTTTCCTCCGTTTTTGTACATCTCGGTGATCAACAGTTGTAACCTGCGTTGTCAGGGATGCTGGGTTGATGTCTCTGCCAAACAGCAAATCATCGAAGCCGATGCCATGAACCGGTTGATCCGGGATGCCAAAGCGGCCGGAAACAGCTTTTTCGGAATCGTCGGTGGCGAGCCGTTCATGCACCC
>JANXOO010001157.1 GCA_025353525.1 Schlesneria sp.
CTCTTGCGGGCGGATCAACTCCGAACCACCGTCACCCCACGTCAGTTGCCGCGCTCCGGTGGGCGAGCGAAATCCTGCATCCTGATTTATTTGTGGGGCGGTCCGCCGCAACAAGATCTGTGGGACATGAAGCCGAATTCCCCCACGGCGATGCGCAGTCTCTTTAAGCCCATTGCGACGGCCACGCCCGGAATCGACGTGTGCGAGCATTTGCCGAACTTCGCGCGTCACACTGACAAGTTGGCGATCGTCCGATCATTGACACACGATAGCGACAATCATGAGCCCAGCGTTTACCGAACGCTCACAGGCCGAGTCAATAACACACTGGTCGTCCCGAGAAACCAGCGCGGTCGACTGGACGGCCCCAATCTCGGCTCGATCGTTTCCGCCTTTTCACCACCCGGGGTACTACCCGCAGCCGTCACCATTCCGCGTCCGATTGGCCACAGCGGTGTGACCTATTCGGGGACGTATGCCGGTTGGCTAGGAGCCCGGCACGACCCGATGGAGATTGCCGCCGCCGTAGACGGACATACGAAACAGCCGACGCACACGATGGCGCTCCCCGAAGACTTGAGCAACACGCGATTGCTGGCCCGGCGAGGACTGGTGCAGACCATCGATCGAGTGGAACGACGATTCGATCAGCTGGCAACTGCCCGGAACATCGACGATTACAGTGCTCAGGCGGTCCGCATGCTGACATCACCTGTCGCGCAGGGGGCCTTCAATCTCGACCGGGAGGATCCACGCATTCGCGACAAGTACGGTCGTAACGAATGGGGCGAATCAATGTTGCTGGCCCGACGATTGGTCGAGGCGGGTGTCCGACTGGTGACGATCTCGTGGATGTGGATCACACCGTCGGGCACGGTTTCCAACGTCTGGGACAATCATGCCGGGACGAGTATGCTGACCGAACCCTACTGCTTGAAATCCCTCGACCCTGGCTTTGCTTCCTTAATGGACGATCTGTCGGATCGTGGCCTGTTGGACGACACGCTGGTCGCGATGTACGGCGAATTCGGTCGTACCCCTTTGCTGAATGCCACGCAGGGTCGCGATCACTGGGGCCGTGTTCAATCGGCGATCCTTGCGGGCGGAGGAATTCAAGGAGGCCAGGTCTACGGCAGCAGCGACAAAGACGCGGCGTACCCCGCATCCAATCCGGTCTCGCCCGAAGACATGCTCGCGACGATTTACTTTAGCCTCGGGATCGATCCGAACGCCGAGTTGTTCGATCCACTGGGTCGTCCGCATCGCGTAGTCGAAGGAACACCATTGACGGCGCTGTTTTAGAGACCACGAAAAACGTCGCGGGACCAAAATGGCATGACCCGACGCTGAAGGCGTCGCAGAAAAAAAGCAAACGGTTCAGATAAAACAAGGCAAGATATGTCGTCGCGGCAGGAATGGCCCTTTCGAGCCACTGCACACATAGATCCGTACGTGCGGAACTACCGCATACAGCTCTTGCCCTGGGTATGACGGTCTGTTGCCCATGCAACGTGACATGCCGTTGCCAACCAGACAAACCCTCGACTGTTCCGGCTCAGTGTCCGGGAAGATGTCTTTTGATTGGTAGAAATTTAAAGGGGTCATTCTACTTTTCTAGCCGAGGGCGACCTCTTGGCCGCATTGAGGATTCAAGGCCGAGTTGGTTTGCAGCCTGCTGTTGCCATTCTATCCCTCCGAACGGCGTTCCTCGTGCGACGCTTTTACGAAGCGATGCAAGTTCGG
>JANXOO010001203.1 GCA_025353525.1 Schlesneria sp.
TGCAGAACCTGGTCGAAACCGGCTTCGGATTCGCGGTTATTCTTCGAAAGGAATCGTTCCCGCCGACAGAAAACGATATGGTTTTGTGGGACCTGCGTCGTTGAACGCCCCTTTTGTTCCGTTTGCGAACGACCAGACTTCGACATCGTCGAGCGAAGCGTACGTCTGCAGGTCTGTGGACCGGCAAAGGGCATATTGCGATTGGAAGCCATCCTTCACTTTGCGGGCTTCGATGACAAGCAGCACTTCCAAGTCGGTCCCTGCCGTCGAAATCAACGCGAAAACGGCCTGATCGAGGACATCGCTGGTCGATTCGGGCATGCGGTAAAGTGGTTGCGGCAACAGGTTCAATTGCCATCGAGTGTCGTCATAGTTATTGCTGAATCCACTGAATCGCCGAGCCATTGCCCTCATTTCAGCAAGGCGGCGGGCGGGCGTGTCACCAGGCCGGTCCGACTTGCTGAACGGTGCAAATTTGAGCCCCGGATCGGGTGTATCCCACTTGATCGCCCCTTCGCACTTTGCCTTGAGCGGAACAGTCGCCAGCGAATGAAACTCGTGATAAAAAGCAGGCGGCTCCTTTTCCGATGACACCGAAAATATCGTCCCGACAGCTTCGGCTCGCCCCTGTCGAGTCCAGACATAGACTGCTCCGTAGTGGACGGAGACCTGTTTGACTCGGGCCCGATTCAGCCAATGAAAAACAGGTTTCTGCAAAAGAACCAATGGTTGATCATTTCCAGCGACGGTGAACTCATAGGACTCCGCCTGTTCCTGAAACTTCTTTTGAAGCTGTTCATTGCGTCGCCTGGCTTTCTCATCGTCGACAGATTCCCCCTCCGCCGAACAGATCGATGATAAAAATGAAACGGCCAATAGAATCAATCGAAAGAAACGAGTCATCATGAAGATCCTCAATTCTGAACGGCATTGAATTGGAAGGACGGTGAATTCCCGTTTCTGCAGGAATGACATCAAGCAGAATCGTTACGATTTCCGGTTGCAACGAACACACGAAGCGATTCTGAAGTTGTCGGTCGGCTCATTTGTGATGGCTCGACGGACCGTTGCCCGAACGTAATCTGTCGAGAAATTCGGTAAGGTCATCCGGGAACGGCATTCGAAACCGGACCTCTTCGCCGGTCAAGGGATGTTGGAACCCCAGTTCGGCCGCATGCAGAGCCTGCCGCTG
>JANXOO010001223.1 GCA_025353525.1 Schlesneria sp.
GTGAAACGACGGAAGCCAAATGGGAACTCTGAGCGGAAAGAGAATTGCTGTCACGGGCGGCGCCGGTTTTTTAGGACGAGAGGTCTGTCGCGAACTCGAGGCTATGTCGCCAGCAACAATTTTCGTACCCCGTAGCGCTCATTATGACCTGCGAGAATCTGCCGGAATTGAAGCGTTTTTCAGTGATGCAAAACCCGAAATTATCATACACCTTGCGGCGGTCGTCGGCGGAATCGGGGCCAACCAGGAAAACCCGGGTAAATATTTTTATGACAACGCAATCATGGGAATTCAGCTGATTGAATTTGCACGTCGCCATCACATCCAGAAATTCATCTCGACTGGAACGATTTGTGCATATCCAAAATTTACGCCGATACCCTTTCGCGAAGACGACTTGTGGGATGGATATCCGGAAGAAACGAACGCACCTTATGGCCTCGCCAAAAAAATGCTCCTGGTTCAATCTCAGGCGTATCGACAACAGTATGGCTTCAATGCAATTACGCTTTTCCCCGTAAACCTTTATGGCCCAGGGGACAATTTTGATTTGAATTCCAGCCACGTGATTCCCGCGTTAATCCGCAAAATTCTTGAGGCGAAAGAATTGAACTCACCATGCGTTGAAGTTTGGGGAACGGGAACGGCTTCACGCGAGTTTCTGTTCGTTCGCGACGCCGCTCGAGGAATTGTCATGGCCGCCGACAAGTATGATAAGCCCAGCCCCGTGAATCTCGGTTCCGGAGAGGAAATCACAATTCGTAATTTGGTTGCCAAAATTTGTAAACTTTGCTGCTATCGAGGAGAACTTCGCTGGGATGTGACAAAACCGGACGGACAACCGAGGCGATGCCTAGAGGTGTCGCGGGCGCACGACGAATTCGCGTTTTCTGCAAAAACGCGAATTCACGACGGGTTGCTGGAGACGATTGAATGGTATGCTCAGAACCGGGGCTTTAAGGTGCCAACGGCCGACGTGATTTGATCGCGTGCTTTATTTGGATTCGCCAAGGAACCTGTTGACTCCGCCCCGAGATTTGCAATGATTGCTTTTTCGAATTCCTGATAATTGACGAGAATTGTTTTTCTGTAAGATGTCCGCACTGCCAATGATGCTTTAATGTCGGATTCTATTTAGATTCGGAGAGAATAGTGGAACGAGCCAAACGTGCATTAATTACCGGAATAACCGGGCAGGACGGGTCATATTTGGCCGAACTTCTGCTTTCCAAGGGGTACGACGTTCATGGCGTTGTCCGTCGAGCGAGTAGTTTCAATACAGGCCGTATTGATCACCTTTACCAGGATCCACATGAAGCAAATTCCAAACTATTGCTTCACTACGGTGACCTTGCGGATGGTCAAAGTCTGACGAATCTCGTTTTGAATATTGAGCCGGACGAGATTTACAACCTTGGAGCTCAAAGTCACGTCCGCGTTTCCTTCGACGCCCCTCTTTACACAAACGACGTGACGGGGACAGGTGCTCTTCGGATTCTCGAAGCTGCTCGACAGCTCAATAAATACAAACCGGTTCGGGTCTACCAGGCCTCCTCCAGTGAAATGTTTGGGGACGTTCTGGAAATCCCTCAAACGGAAGCAACGCCGTTTCGGCCATGTAGTCCATATGCTTGCGCAAAAGTATTTGCCTTCCATCAGACTGTCAACTATCGTGAAGCGTACGGGTTATTCGCCTGCAATGGAATTTTATTCAATCACGAATCGCCAAGACGCGGCGAGACGTTTGTCACAAGAAAAATCACTCGGGCGGTCGGCCGGATCAAAGAAGGATTGCAGCAAAAACTCTACCTCGGAAACCTCGAAGCGAAGCGAGATTGGGGCTATGCCAAAGAATACGTCGAGGCAATGTGGCTGATGCTGCAACACGATGATCCGAACGACTATGTAATCGCGACAAATGAAACGCACAGTATTCGTGAATTCTTGCAATTGGCATTTGACGCTGTCGACCTGAATTGGCAGGATTACGTGGAAATCGACCAACGGTACTATCGTCCCAGCGAAGTCAATTTGCTACTTGGGGACTATTCAAAGGCGAAAGACATCCTGGGTTGGGAACCGCAGACAACATTCGCTCGTTTGACTCATTTGATGGTCGAATCCGACTGCCAACTGGCAATTGGCGAACGACTATCGAGGGAAAATTCTGCTACTTTGGCCTAGCCATTTGTATCAGTTTAAGTCTCAAGTCGTTGAATCTGTTTTGGGGCCTTTGGAGAAGCATCACTGTCGGCAATTCCGCGGCGTCAAACCGCGCTTTTGCCGAGGGCGATCAATCAGTGGGACTCGCCTTCCTGCATGTGACAAAGCATCTGGCGAGCGAGCGGTAACGTGCATTCAGGTTTGCCGAACGCGGTTGATGCACGGTGATTGCGTTTATTCGGTTAGTTGAATAATGTCGGTGAGGGAGAGTTGTGATGGTGACTGATCGTGAAGTAATGCCAGAACCAACCGCGACGGGCCGCGTGGTCGAAATCTGGAGCATGGTTCTGCGCCACCTTCTTCTAATCATCTTCATGGGTGGAGTGGGAGCAGGTTTGGGATATTTTTATTTCTTGCGGACTCCGCCGATCTTTCAATCTGCTTGCAGTTTGTTGATCAGGAATGAAGCCAACGAACAAGGTATTCCGTTCCAGTTGAACGAAGCGGCAAGCAATGGTCCGCGAGATCAACCACCGCATGCAACGTTGATGATCAGTCCCCTCGTTGTCGAAAGAGCCTTGGACAAAGCACTCGGCGAAGGAGTCGGTGGCGAAAACACCACTCGGACACTTCGCGATCTTCCCTGTTTTGCTAACCTCGATAATCCCGCTCAATATGTCATCGCAAATCTCAACAATAAGCCAGGTGGTTTACGGCCGGGTGCGGAGAGAGGCGATATCGTAAACCTGACATACCGGGACTCCGACGCGCTGATTTCCAAGGCGGTGCTCGACGCCCTGATTCAAAGCTACCAGGATTTTCTTGGCGAGCATCACAAGAGCGGCAGCATGGAAGTCTACCAGCTCATCAAGGACGCAAGTAGTACATTGCTGACTCAGATTGAAGAGCTTGATTCGCAATACACCGAGTTTCAAAAAGAGACCCCGTTGTTATTTAACGATGATGCGAAGTCAACGAATATTTTCAAGGGGAGAATGGCGTTAACCGAGGATGCCAGAGCGAAACTGCAAATCCTTGCGACAGAGCGTAGAGCAGATCTGCAAAACATTAAAGACGCATTGGCTCGCGGTGAAAGCAGGGATGCGATCACGATCATGATCCAAACCATGAGGCCGGATTCGCGTGCATCGGAGGCTGGCATCAAATCGGTTACTGGAGAACTTTTTCCATTGCTTCTCGAGGAAAAGATCCTCTTGCAAAAACTCGGATCTGCCCATCCGAAAGTCAAGGAAATTCAACAAAGAATTTCGATCACGGAACAGTTTCTTTACGAGGACGTCCCCG
>JANXOO010001257.1 GCA_025353525.1 Schlesneria sp.
CAGCGGCACGGCTGGTTGCAATGCAACGTCGGCGGAGGCATCGTTGCTCAATCGGATCCGGCGGGCGAGTATGATGAAACCATGACGAAGTCGGCAGGAATGCTGAAGGCACTTGTCGCCGCGCCTTGAACCGGAGGATTCCGTATCCCATGCACATTGCGATTGTTACTGCGGGTGGTGCCGGAATGTTCTGCGGGTCGTGTATGCACGACAACACATGGGCTCGTGCTCTGCACAACGCGGGCGACGAAGTCTCGTTAATTCCGCTGTATACACCGATTCGAGTCGACGAACCAGACCTGACATCCTCGCCCGTCTTTTTCGGGGGAATCAATGTCTACCTGAACGATCGCTTCCCGTTCTGGAAACGCATCCCGCGTTTTATGACCCGCTGGCTCGATGCACCAGGTGTGATATCGCGAGCCACTCGGGGAGCCGTAGGAAACGACGCTGCGGAACTTGGCCGAATGACTCATTCGATGTTGCAGGGAGAACAGGGGCCACATCAGCAGGCGGGCGAAGAACTGGCAGAATACGTCGGCAAGCTCAAACCGGATCTCGTTTGCTTCAGCAATTCTCTCGTCAGCGGCTCGCTGCGTACATTGCGGAAACACTTCTCGGGACGAGTCTTCTGCGTACTTCAGGGTGACGATGTTTTTCTGGACGGATTGATCGAACCTTGGCGCAGCGAAGTCATGACGTTGTTGAAAGAGCGCGCCGCCGAATTCGACGGATTTATCGTTCACAGCCGGTTCTATCTCGAATATATGGCGAGGTATCTGAATTTGCCGGAATCGAAGTTCCTGACATTGCCGCTCGCCATCGATTGTTCGAAGCACGACGGTGTCCCAAAACCAGAACTTGGCCAACCACCAACCGTCGGATACTTCGCACGCATCTGTCCCGAAAAAGGACTCGACTGTCTCGTTGAAAGCGTCGTTCGACTCAAACGCGACATACCCGATATCCGGTTGCGAGCGGGCGGGTATCTTGGTCCGCAGAACGCGGCGTACTTTGAAACCGTTCGACGCCTTGCCGAACCGCTCGGGACGGCGTTTGAGTACATCGGCAGCCCGAACACTCATGAAGAGAAAGTAGCATTCTTCAAATCAATCGACGTTTTCAGCGTTCCAGCCCGGTTTCAGGAACCCAAAGGGTTATACGTTCTCGAAGCGTGGGCGAACGGCATCCCCGTCGCACTTCCCGACCACGCGGCCTTTCCGGAACTGATCGAATCAACCGGCGGAGGATTACTGGTGTCGCCTGGCGATTCGTCGGCCCTGGCCGACTCACTACGACAGATCCTCTCGAATGCCGGCACTCGAATCCGTTTTGCGGAAGCAGGCTATCAAGGCGTTCGAGCCAACCACGGACTTCAGTCACTGGCCAAGGCAACTCAAAACACCTTCAACAACTTTTTTCAGTGAGATGTCGCACAATGGCCGACCCGTCGTCGAGTTGCGAGCCTGAATTTGAGCGGCGGACTTCAGCTCCGCTCGGCAAGCTCAATCTCCGAATCTACGGCAGTTTGCGTTTGGTTCAAATCGCTCGAACAGGACATGGCACCTTAGCTAATTCGTAACGACTACCTCCGGAGTGTCGGGTCCTGTCCGTCTGCGCAAAATGTGCAATCAATCGTTCTTGAGCCGTTGCAAACGCTGCAATTAATCCGGTTTGCCGCAACGTTGACTCGCGTCATCGGGCCTAATCCGGTTTGACGCGTTTCCGTTGTGATCGAATCGGCCAGTACGAAACCTGTCCCGAGGCACGTGCCGCAACGGGCTTTCCTTTTTCCGTTGCATGTGACGCACGCGCGATCTTCCAGGACGCCGCCGATACAGAATGATTTGTACTCGCCCAGCGACGATTCTGACCTGTCAGGCGGCATATACAGCCAACCGGTTTCAGGTCGAAATCCCTGGGAGTCCGCAGCGAGACCACCGAGTTGCTTTGTCACCGATGCGGGAATCTTGAGCTGATCGACTTTAATCAGCAGACGACCGATATTCTGGTCAATCTCCATCGGGCGTGGGTTGTTTTTGGCGGCAAGCGTCAGGAAGTTCCTCGCAGGTTCGAACTTGCGAGCGATTAATGCAACAAGCGCGAGGTTGTTGAGAGCGCCGATATGTGCGGGTGATCGTTCAAGCACACGCTTGAAATGAGTTTCAGCGGTCTTCGGATCGTTGATCCCCACTCCGGAATGCAAAAGCCCCAGATAAAAATCCGCACGAATGTCTTTCGGAAAAAGGTTACTGGCTTTCTTCAGGGTCGTAATGGCCTCCTTCCCCTTCCGGGCTCTCACGAGCTCCGCTGCGGAGGCAAGGAGCGTATCGGCACCTGGCGCCGAATTG
>JANXOO010001297.1 GCA_025353525.1 Schlesneria sp.
ACGGACAGTAGTACTACTTAAACGTTTAAGTAGAATGTCCCCTTTGTATTTTCTGATTGCGGAAGCGGTCGGCGCGAGCCACGCGCAGCCTTTAGCGCACGCGGGCGAACTTGCAGCCGCGTCAAAGTAATCGAGATCGCAGGACTTCATGCGGGCTGAATCTCGGCAATCGCATTTGTGTCATTTTGGAGGAACGCAAGACTTTGAAAGATGTTCCGTGGGATCTGCGGAAATCCGCAGGCGACGAAGGCATTCATCCACACCGGGAGAAGAATAGTCGTATCGTCGATACCGCAACTTTTCTGATTCACCAAGCGATTCGTGCCAATTGACGTGGCACGAATTGCTTGCATTTTCAGCCCTTCAAAAGAGCGTCGCATCTACCCGATCGCCAGGCCTTCTCACTTGAACGGCAACCGCCATGCTCACGACAAATCTCGTATATCAATGGATTTGCGGTACTACAGGCAAACCTGCCCTTCGACGATCACCCAATGATGATGCTTCCCGATCTCCTGACGATTTCGATAGATCGTAGCGATGGCACGCCGACTGCTTAATGTCGAAATCAGGCTCTATTCAGATGGATGAATCGGGTCAAAAATCAATTGTTTGGAGACATCGCCGTGCTCTACGAGTTTATTGACAACTTCTCTCACAACTTGTTCAAGCCTTTGCTGCTGTTTTTCTATGCCGGATTTCTGATCCCCATCTTTCACGTCAAGCTGGAGTTTCCGAAAGCGGTTTACCAGGGAATGACAATCTATTTGCTGCTGGCAATTGGTTGGCACGGCGGCGAAGAACTGGCTGGTCTGGATCCAGGCCTTTACCGTCAGGCGGCCGGCTTCATGATTATCGGGTTCTGCACGAACTTGCTGATCGGGATCGCCGCTTACAATGTTTTGCGATGGACAACGAAGCTGCGTCAGGTCGATGCGGCGACGGTTGCCGGGTACTACGGTTCCGATTCAGCGGGAACGTTCGTCACGTGTATGGGAGTGCTCACCGCAGGGCATATCGCATTCGCTCCTTACATGCCGGTTCTTCTGGCGGTCATGGAGATCCCTGGATGCCTGGTTGCGCTCTTTATCATCTCGAAATTGCGTGAGAAGGGGATGGATTCCAAAGGCAACATGCCCGGCGAGACCGGTTACAACCGATTCCGCGAGGCAATGGTGTCAGCACCGCGGCACATCGGAGTTGACGACGATTTTGAAGAACTCGATCGTGACGAAGAAAGTAACGATTTTGCGGATGAGTTTGCAGAAGAAAGCGAACTCGCGGCCGTCGGTTCGGGCCGTCATTCGGTCAAGGTTGCCCGGTCAGGCGGAAGCTCGGCGGTGACCAGATCGGGATCATCAAAGGGCCAGGCCGGTGGAAGTTCACATGGTGCCCGATCGAACGGCGGCCCTTCGGCCGGAAACTCTTCAAACGGGACGCCTCCTGATGACATTTCTGAAGGTGATCGAGTCGCTGACGAAGCCGGAGCAAAGCTGGCACTGCAAGAAGTGAACCTTGATCGAAATCCTTCCGGACGAAAAAAAACGGGCTCGTGGATGAGTGGCGAGTTGTTGCATGAGGTCTTTTTGAATCCGGGGATTTTCTTGCTGTTCGCAGGGGTCGCCATCGGATTTATCGCCCGGTTGCAGGGCGAGAAAGTCACCGCGACCGATGACGCACTTTTTGTCAATCTGTTCCATGGAATCCTTTGTGTGTTCCTGCTGGAAATGGGGATGACGGCATCCAAAAAGCTGAAAGATCTGAAAAATGCCGGATGGCAATTTGTGGCGTTCGCGCTGATCGCTCCGAATGTCTTCGCCACCGCAGGGATGCTGATCGCTCATGGTTACAGCATGTGGCTCGGGCAACCCTTTGAAGTCGGCACGTATGTGCTCTTCGCCGTCTTGTGCGGTGCGGCGTCCTATATCGCCGTTCCTGCGGTGCAGCGACTGGCAATTCCCGAAGCAAGTCCCACACTTCCGCTGGCAGCGTCGCTCGGGGTGACATTCAGTTACAACGTCACGATTGGAATTCCGGTCTACATGATGGTGGCGACGGTGTTGACGAAATTCGCCCCGATCGCCGCCGCCTGATGACGATCCGGTTGAAACAGAAAAAGTTGCCCGGCCTGATGATCGACAATTCATCGAGCAAAGCGATTCAGACGCCAACGGCAGGTGAGTGTCAGGTCAGTCCGGGTTTTTTGTCAAAATGACGGAGGTTAATGTGACAAAGTCATCGTCAGATTCGTCGATGAATTCGGCAAGCCAAATGGCATTCACAGTTGCCGCGATTGCGCTCGCGGCAGCCGGAGTCGGCGTGATTGTTAACCATTGGGTGACCGGCTGGATGGCGGTCGGCGGAATGGTCGGGGTTGGACTGTTCTATGCTGCCATCGGCGTCTTGAGCCTTACACGCAAGCAGATCGGCTTCGATGCTCGGGAAGAATCTGTCTCGAATGCCAGCCAGCGCACGGCACGCGCATTAAACCTGTATTCAGAGCCTGTCTTGCGCCCACAGATCGCCCCGACAAGTCTATCGAAACCAGAGGAGCAGATCCCGGTCGACGGCGAGCGAAGAGGCCGTTGATTCGCAGAATACCGTTACCAATCGCTCCGGTGCCGAAGTCCTGATACAACCGACATTACGACGAGTCCACCAGGCGAGTTGAAAGAAGATCGCCATCGGAAGACATCTCCTGCGCCCCGCTGGGGTTCGGCATTGATGTTTGCGACAATTCCTGGGGTTTCCTCCCCCATGAAC
>JANXOO010001343.1 GCA_025353525.1 Schlesneria sp.
TGACGACATTCCCCGGCGATACCACCATGGCCACGGTCGATCAGGTTGAGTCATTCGCGAAGGGCGGTTCGGCTCGCATCCAACGATGAGCCAGGCAAAAAGAACGAACCTCACAAAGAACGAAAAAACGCGGCAAGGTCCCCTCGAAGCTCCCAGCTTCTCCTTGCCGCGTTCAGACATCTGACTTCTTGCGAAGCCAAATGTTGTGCGTTTGTTGCATCTGATTGTCTTGTTGGGGTCGCGTCCCCGATGAAGGAAAGTTAGTTCGGTAAATGCGATTGTCAAACTGGAACACTGCGAAGAATGAATAATTTGGGAAGATTGCTCCGAGCCAGCCACGATTTCAGGGGCGGGCCGCATCCCGGACGAATCCTGAAGTTTTTTCTGATTACGAAGCCACCAGACGCAGTCCGGTTCTTGACAGCGATTGTTCATGCTCGACATGATGCCGACCTGCCATTCCAGATACGATTAAAAATGAGACGCTTTTGCGTAAAACCATTTGACGAGCAAAACGATTCTCGGAACGGGTTTCGACAGTACCCGGAAGGGATGGCATTCGATTGCAGAGTTCTTGATCGCAACCTGTGATCGCAGCAAGTTTTTTCACTTCACCCTTGTTATGGAGTCGCACCTGTGTCCGAAGCACCGAACATCAACCCTGCACCAGAACCCGAACGAACCGCTGCCACCCAACAGGTTCAACAAGTGATCGAACCGGATGGCCTTGAGCCGCTGTACGCAAATTTCGCTCGCGTCTCGGGATTGCCTGAAGAACTGATTCTCGATTTCGGCCTGAACCCACAACCTGCGGGCTCACAACCTGCCCCCGTCAAGGTGACACAACGCCTCGTCGTCAACTATTACACGGCCAAACGACTGTGGATGGCGTTGGGTGCCTTCCTGCAACGACACGAGCAAGCCTTTGGCGAAATTCAGATCGACGTGAACAAGCGGGTTATTCCACAGCGCAACGTGAAGTAGCCAGCGATTTACGGAATAAAAAAACAGGCCTTGCGGGCTGATTCTTCGTATTCCTGGCGTCTTTGCTTCCTGGCGACCTTGCGATAAATTCCTTCGTTTCTTTGACTCGACTTGTCATCCCGCTTCCTCTTGAGTTCCAACGCGAAGGATCATGGGGAAAACTGCGGGCGAGATCAGGGAATTGAAACGCAAGGGCGCAACGAGGCAAAGGCGCAAAAGAGAAGAGTGAACCTCGTGTGGCTGGTTGTTTTCAGGTCGAGGCCGATGTCGTCTTGTTGGCCCCTCGACACGTTAGGACCGGCGCATCATCTACTGTCGGAACCATTTTGGCTGAATCGGACCGAATCGCTCGGCGTTATGCGGCAGAGAAATGCGAAGATGTTTTACCACAGAGGCACAGAGGCACAGAGAATGAAAGGAGAAGAGGCGCGTTGCGAGGACGCTCCGAGAGACTGACCGGGGTTTCTCGTTTCTTCGTTGGTGCATGGCATTTGTTGGGGAGTCGTTTTTCTCTGTCTTGTCTTCTCTGTGCCTTGTGATTCACTCTTTAATTCGTGGGCTTTGTGTTGGAGTGGGCGTTTGTTTCGGGATCAAGAATTCGTAATTGGTCTTTGTCATGTGGCCAGACG
>JANXOO010001361.1 GCA_025353525.1 Schlesneria sp.
GACAGATCCACCCCCGTAAGTACCTCGACGGCCTGGTTGCCGGAATCGAACGAAAGGGTGGCCGGATTTTCACTCAAACGCATGTCGAGAAAATCGAAAGCGCTCTGCCAGCTCGCATTCAGACCCGTAGTGGTCCTGTCGTCACAGCGGACGCGTGCGTAGTGGCCGCAAACACGCCATTCAATGATTTCATGACGATTCATACGAAACAGGCGGCATTTTTAACTTATGTCCTCGCATTCGGTGTCCCACGAGGTTCAGTTCCGCGTGCACTCTATTGGGATACGCTGAAGCCTTATCATTATGTACGCCTGCAATCGCTTCCGACGCGGACATCCGCAGGGACCGTAAAGAATGATGCATTGGCTGAAGATCTGCTGATTGTCGGAGGAGAAGATCACAAGACCGGTCAGGCCGATGATTCAGACGCCAGATATGATCGACTGGAAGCATGGGCTCGCGAGCACTTCCCTGTGACCAGCGGTCGCCGTTTTCAATGGTCGGGACAAGTCGTTGAAACGATTGACGGGATCGCTTTTATCGGCAGGAATCCGCTTGACGCCCCCAATATCTATATCTCGACGGGTGACTCGGGGCAGGGGATGACCCACGGCACGATCGCGGGGATGCTGATCACCGACCTGATCATGAACCGCAAAAATCCGTGGACGGCGCTTTACGATCCCGCTCGGAAGACGCTTCGTGCCGCCGAAAGATTCGTCAGCGAAAACCTGAATGCGGTTCGGCAATACGGGACATGGGCCACGTGTGGTGATGTCCATTCCGCAAAAGAAATCGCGAACGGTACAGGGGCAATTCTCCGTTCGGGGTTGACGAAAACCGCTGCCTATCGAGATACGTCCGGATTGCTCCATCAGTGTTCGGCAGTATGTCCTCACATGGGGTGCCTGGTGGAATGGAATCACAACGAAAATACATGGGATTGCCCTTGCCATGGATCGCGCTTCGATAAAGACGGTCGCCTGCTGAGCGGGCCCGCCAATCGAGACCTCGCCCGATTGACCAATGGGTAATTGGCGGCAGATGAGAGTGGCGTTCCGTGCGCTTCGAGTCAGTCCAAAAATGGTGTTGGAACCGGATCAGTGTGACGCTGAACGGAAAGTTTTGTAACAATTGCGGGAAAGGAAAGTTCGATGAAAAAGCTATTTGCGGTGGTGTTATCAGCAGTGACTGTCGCGGCTGTTGGCTGCAATCAGGACAGCCGACCGGGAGGCCCTGGAGTCACGTCAACGCCGGGAACTTCCACGACGACGGCAAATCGCCCGACATACGGCGAGCCTGAAAGAGCGTTTGAACTGAGTGTCCCGACGCTTTCAACGCGGCTGGCGCAGGGAGAAACGAAGTCGGTGACGGTTGGCGTCAGCCGCGGAAAAAACTTCGATGAGGATGTCGCTTTACATTTTGACACGTTACCCCAGGGAATCACGATCAGTCCAACGGCTGCCACGATTGCTCACGGAGACAGAGAAGTAAAATTGACTGTGCATGCAGCACAAGATGCGGCACTGGGTGATTTCACTGTCGACGTTTCAGGTCACCCGACGAAGGGGGCCGACGCAAAGACCAAACTGAAGCTGACTGTCGTAGCTCCTTAAGTGCGTGCTACAATGATCCGAGTCGGACAGAGGTCGTGGCAAATCGCGGCTGGCAGTTCGATTTGTGTCTGACGATCGCATTGAACGTGCGGGTCATTCGTATCGATGATCCGCCGTTTCTCTTTTCTACAAGTTGCAAACTCATGGACGGTTCGCAAATGACGGGTCAACCGGAAACCACAACAGCCGGAGCGCTGCCGCCTGATAATATTGATGAGGTCACGTCTGAACTGCCGGTCGGAATCCGGGCCGACTTTTCGCCAGTGACTCAAAGTCAGGATGTGCAGAGAACATTCAAACGCATTATTGAACCTTCGCACTTTGGGTCGTATCAGGCTCAGGAAGCATTCGATTCTGCGGTGAAAGCAGCGGATGAGGGTGATGAAGAGGGGGCCGTTGAGCACTATTTGAACGCGTCGAACCTCGCAGAGACGGCACGGGAGTGGTACATCGCTGCCGTGGCTTGTCAACGAGTGGGAGATTTTCTCCGGACTCCCACGCCGCCATTCGACCTGGAACGGGCTTTCCGCATGTATCGCCGTGCCGTTGGCGCTTACCACAATTGTGGCTTATATGCTGAAGCTCGGGAATTGTCGTATCGATTGATGGCGACCAGAATGAAGCGCGCCCGCGAATTAAGGATTCCCTGGTGGCACCGGCTTGAACTGTTTGCATTTTGGGCCATCGCAGGTTTTGGCTATCGACCGCTTCGCGTGGTCGCGTCAGCCATTGTATTCGTGCTGTGTTATGCAATGCTTTACTGGAGCATCGACGGAATCACGAGTTCCGTTACCGGCACACAGATCACGTTCCAGCACGCTGTCTACTTTAGCGGGACAACATTTTCAACCGTCGGATACGGTGACTTTGTTCCCGCACCACACGCTCAATTGATCGCTCTGACCGAAGCAGCACTCGGCTCGTTGACAATGGGGTTGTTCGTCGCAGTACTGGCGCAAAGGTTAAACAACTCTTGAATGTCTGCCAGGAAGCATTGATGAGGTTATTGCTAAATTGTGCGGGTTACTTAATCGGTGCGCCAACGTGTGAAATGGGTGTCCTTGATGGCGGATCACTCGCAGGAAACGACGCTTCGTCGGTTTCATCCTCGTTTTGTCGTGAATTCTGTGACGACCAGGTCGCTTCCGGACAGGACAATCCGCTGTCGTCAGAGCCATCGGGACTGCGGTGGTTGAAGGTGTCGATTTGATCGACAGGAAAGATATCTCGCAACGTTGTTTGAGTTTTTGCCAGAACAGCACCGCCAATCAAGCCGTTTGATTTTTCGATGACGACCGAATCATCGTCGACGAAACCGGCGAGATCCAGTACTGATCCCCACCCGATAACCGCATGGAATGAGTCATCTCGCCAGATCACCTTGTCGGCGTATCCGGCATTGACCAGTCGCAGTTCCATTTGTTTTCGTGCGTCCGAACGGCGCATCCCATGTTTCCAGACAAATACGGACATCGTGCCACCCATCCCTTTGAAAGAGTCAAATTGCGAAAAGCGTTATAAGCAAACGACGTGCCTCAAGGAATGGGTTCGGTCCAGAGCAATTCGTTCCCGCCCACTTTGATAATGATGCTTTCAACACAGACCGACGAATTCAACCGAATTGCTGGTCGATACGTCAGCTTTCCAACCAGCGTGGTCCTTGCTCGACCAGTCCACCCTTGAATCCGGAACCGACGATCTGGTCACTCAAGTGAGACCAAATTGCAATGACATTTTTGTCAGTGGGTCCGACAATTCCACATGAACCTGCAATCTGGATTGCCCGGTAAGAAGTGGCGACTCTTTCGCAGCCGCTGATTGGAACGCCGATTGCACTGCAATTATTCGACGGCTCACGCGAGTCGAGCACTACACCGCGAATCGCAATGTAAGCTTACCTCTTTTTCCAAAGGCGACAACAAATGAAATACTACGTTCTGGCATCGGCAATCTCGCTTGCAGTGATCATGGCCGGCTGTACTCAAAAGAGCACAGAAAAGACAGAGACGAAGATCTCAACTCCAAAGGGATCGACGACGATTTCCACCGAGACGGACGTAAAGAAAACCGGCGATCATAAAACGCCATGACGAACATTGAGACGACGATGCGAAACGCGAGCGCCGGCAGTGACCTGAGAGACCGCTAAAGACGCGATGACGAACTTCGCTTCAAAGCAGCGAGGGCGATTCAATGCAGGCAACTGCGTTGGGTCGCCCTTGTTTTTTTCCAATGCATTCCCGGTCGGAAATCCTCGGCCTCCTGATCGAAAGACGATCATTCATCCCTGAAAATCCCAGCGGTCGTGATGAGACTTTCACGAACGACCTCCAGTCGAAATTGCGACGTCGATTCGAGTCGATTTCAAGGATTTCTGACGTTATTCTAACGTGTTGGTGTGAAACGAACGGGATGTTGTGGGATCGTTCGCAACGCACTTGACGCTGTTTCAGCACGCGGAGCGGTGTTGGCCACATTGACCAAATACATTGGCGACAATGCATTTGCGAAATGGAATCCACACTCCTGCGATCCCGGCGAATTCCAAATTTGGCTGGTCAACTGTTGACTCAGGGGAACGGGGGATTGATTCCAGAACCACGCTCGGAGCCGGTAGGCGCGCGAAAAAAAGTCTCGTGTGACTGTGGGTCACACGAGACTATCGCCGCACTCCATCGCAGTTGCGATTTACTTCAAGACCGGTTTTAACGTAGTGGTTTTCGTCGATCCACCTGGAAAATAGATGTCTGGGGTGAATTCGTACGGCTGACCATGAAGCTCTTTCCAACGCATCTGCTGCTCGGGTGTCAGCACAGTGTTGATGTGAGTGCTTGCCGCCCTTCGTGATTCGGCCAATTCCCGTGCAACCGTTTCACGATCATCCGCGTAGTCCGGTCCCCATTTTCTGAGCTTCCGATTCCAGTCGCGGTCGTACGTTTGCAGTTGCTTCTTTTGTACGTCCGTCAAATTCAATTCCTGCTGAAGCGCAGGATCGTTGAATGCACCGTAACCGCGATACTGCGTATTCAACTGGTTGTATCGCTGGCGCGCGGCCGCAGTGGCGAATGATTTGTCCAAAGCCGGGTTAAATGACTTCTGAAAACCGTTCGACAGTTCATTCATCCGCTCTTGACGCTGCTCTTCAGTCAGTCCGCGGTCGAGGTTCCTGATTCCGTTGTCATAGTCGGACCACGACTTTTGATAATCGCCGTTCAACTGATTGTATTGTTTGTCATTCAATTGAAGTTGCTCGCGAATGCCTGAATTCGCAAACCATGGTGTCTGATTATAAAAGTTGAAGTGCCCACCGTCGGCAGTGACGTTCGCTTCCTGATTTTGTGAATTCTGCTGTTTTGACACGGCAGGCGATTTGTCAGTCTGCGCCGCGACAAGGCCGGGCCAGACCAACGCCATCGCAGCAAGCGCGTGGGTCAATTGGAATCTGCATATATTTTTCAATTTCATTCTCCTGTGTTGGGATCGTCTGTTGGCTTTCACGAAAAGAACAACGCGAATTCGTGTGGATGAATCACTTACCGGGCGACGAATGGACTCGAATTCTGTTGGCGCGAATGAATGATGATCGATGCCGATCATTTGCCGGCATTTTTGATCTTTTGACCGACTTCTTCGATCTTTTTGCCGGTCGCGGCCGCCGCCTCTTTCGACTTGTCCACAGCTTTTCCAGCGACCTCTTTCGCTTTTGCGGCGACGTTGTCAATCCCTTGTTTGATGTTCGTTTTTGCGTCTGACATCGGACTTCCTTTCGAACGTGTGAAATATGTAACGAGGTTTGACCTCGACGCTCTTTAAAGCATGCAACTATCGTTCCTTTCGCGATTTTTCAGGCGAGTTCAAGTCAAAGACGAATGTGTTCAGGGATCTGTATTTAACGCAAGCAGAAATTGCCTCGCCCGTCAGTGTGCATTGGCAACTCTTGACCCATTTTGCCAGACTTCGCAGCCAGGAATTTCGCAAGGACCCTGAACAATTCATTCGGGATGACAGGCTTGACCAAATGGTGATCAAAACCCGCTTCATGGGAACGATCGCGGTCCTCGATCTGACCCACCCGGTCAACCTAATTCATTAGAATGTTCTTCCCCCACGGTTGCTCCCGAATCCATCGACAAGCTTCATAACCGTTCAGTTTTCGGGCCGGGAAGTGAGAAGTATCGAACAGACGAGTCAGGAACTCCAACATGACATCTCTCTTGTCATTGGTTCGGGGATTGGCCGAGCCGATTGTAGAATCAGCGGTTTTTCGCGTTACAATATTTTGCGGTCTCTGCGAATCGGTGAATCGATCAAACGGCGATTCATTATTCGGGTTCCCGAAAGCGTTTCATTGATCGAAGCAGCGGCACGAATGCGGGCATGCCGGAGCTACCGCAGCGAGCCTGTTCGGGTTGGCACTGGCCAAAGCGTTGGTCGACATACACGGCGGGACTGTTTCAGCCATTAGCGAAGGAGAGGGGAAGGGGAGCGAGTTGATCGTCCGGTTGCCGCTTGTATTGGAAGACATGATCGGCCGACGACCAGCGGAAAACCACGGACGCGGGATTCGACCGACACTTGACAAATCCGGTGAATCCGCACGCTCTCACGAAGTTGATCGGCTACTTGCTTCAGGTCGGAATGTAGCGGCGGGACTCTTTCATAACCCGACCGGAATTCTGACTCGTGCTAAAACTTCCAGGAAAAAAAGGGCAACACCCAATGCATCCGTTTACGATCGAAGATTCTCGAGTCAGAACCGTTCGGACCTGTGGAAACGAACAATGAGGGACATTCGAAAACATCGAACGCCCCTCATTGTATATGACTCGCGCGGGCTGAACTAATTCACTGAAAATCCCGATAAGCGATGAGACTGTGTTCAAACCGATGTATTTTCAGAGGACGCGGAAATGGATCCACAAACAAAACCTCAATCCGGACCGCGCGGAGAAGATATCAACTTCCCGGAATCCGACCGAACCTAATGCATTAAAACGTGATCGATCACATGAATGACGCCATTCGATTGAGTGACATCCTTGATGGTCACATGCGCCTTTCCTCCTTTGGCATCTTCGATCTGGATCTTGTCCCCCTTCATGCTGACGTTCAGGCTTTCGCCTTCAACGGTCTTAAGTTTGGCAACTCCGTTTCCCGCTTTCATTTTTTCCGCCAGTGCACTCGAATCGAGTTTACCCGATACGACGTGGTACTTTAAAACATTTGCAAGCTTCTCTTTGCTCTCGGGTTTCAGCAGGGTCGGAACAGTCCCCTCTGGCAGTTCTTCAAACGCTTTGTTGGTCGGAGCAAAAACGGTGAA
>JANXOO010001394.1 GCA_025353525.1 Schlesneria sp.
CAGATTGACGGCGTCGCAAACGAACATCAGGGGTGACATGTCAGGCCACTTCTGGCGACCGAGTTGAATCATCGGCTCGCACAAGTCGACTCCTTGCACGATGGCGCCTGCCTGACCGAGTCCGCGGAGGATACTGCCGCAGGCGCAGCCGACATCGAGCATTCGTCGGCCTTTGTAGCCGAGCGATTCGACCATCCAGCGACCGTAGCTCTGCTGCCATTCGCCGAAGCCGAGGTAATCCAGACCGGCTCGTTTGTGTTCGTCGTAGTAGCTGCGGTTATAGCCGGTCGCGTTCAGTTGTCGCAGGTACCGCTTGTTCTGTAGTGGCTCGAACGGTGCTCCCGTCAACCGGTGTTCGACGAGGGCGGGAAGATCGATGTCGAAGTTGCTGCTGGGATAATGCCGATAATTCTGGTCGAAATACGTCAGTGCTTCAGGGCCGTTGACGAGGTCGGCATGATGGATCGGAACCAGGTGTTCGACGTTGTCAGACAGGTCGAAGTAGTGGACCGGGTGGTGATGCGTCCAGACGGCGATCGTCGGCGTGGCGGTCGCTGCGGCGACGTGCAACGGACCGCTATCGACGCCGATCATCAACGTCGCGGCGTCGATGAGTGCGGCGAGTGTCGCCGCGTCGCCCGTGCCGGATTGTTGCCACAGGGGGTGCTCGGCACCCGGATTGTGGATGCGTTGCCCGTCCGGCAAGGGCGAACGGCGGTCCCAATCGAGGATGACGGGGACGTGATTTGCGGCAAGGATCGCATCGCAGAGTTCGCGAATCAGTTCGTGCGTCAGATTTTTGCGTTCGCCGGACGTGTTTCCTTCGTAATGGATCAGGACGGCGGGATACTTTTCGTTGTCGGTCCGATGGCCGCAAATTGACGCGAGGTATTCGCGGGCTCGCGTGCGTGCCGATTCAGAGGGCGTGATCTGGTATCGGAAGAGTTCCGGGATCGGTGTGAGCTGGAAGACATCGAGCAGGCAGCGAGTGACTTTGGTGCTGGGCCAATGCGCCTCGGAACTGCGGCACTCGTGCCATTCCAGCGTGAGGTGCTGATCATACGCGGCGGGCGTGACGTGTGACGCCATGTCAATGCTGGCAGCACCTGGGCCTGCGAGGCCGACATGTCGGCAAAGTCCTTCAAAGGCCGAATGCTTGCCAAGCAGCGTCTGAACGTCGACGTTC
>JANXOO010001404.1 GCA_025353525.1 Schlesneria sp.
CTGGAACAACAGATCGGCCCCGCACTTGTCGATGGTCAAATAACCCGGCTCATCGAGAAGGAGGACGTCGGCACGTTCATCAAAATCGGATCAAGACGATTCAGTCTAAAAATGGCTTCCAGGACTGAGCAAGACGAAAAATTCCTACAACGGAAAATTCCGCGAAAAAAATGAACACAGCAAAAAGCGAAGAAGACAAAGGGAAGAAAACAGATTTAGAAATATGATTTCGAAGGAAACCAGGGGAAGGACATCGCTCACAAGCCACTCCAGGTGGCTCCCGCCATCCGATCGAAACTGGTGCCGTTTTCAAGATCGGTCCCAAAGTACAATTTCCACAAAATTCAGTGGGATAGCGTTTGTAGCGATCCAGAGAGAACCGCTCGGGAATTTGCTTCAACGTTTTTCAAAAAAGCCAACTGAAGCTCAAATCCTCTTAGCGGCCGGTTGCATTGATCCACGACGAAACCGATAGAATTATCCTGATCGATCCAGCCGCAGTTCGCTCCGTTGCCGTTCGAGGTGTCTCGGCCTGGAATTCTCTCCAAATGGAGAACTTGACGGAAATCGCTGGACTGTTCGAAAAGTTGGAGGCCAAAAAGAAAACATTGATTCGATATCATATGTGATGTAGAATTGAAACCGGAGAATTGTCATGACGAATCGCCAACCTTTGTTTGAAAAGCTTGAAAACCGCCGCCGAGAGCTGGGACTGAGCCAGTCCGCCCTTGCCGACCGAAGTGGGGTTTCGTTGCCTACGGTCCAGCGAATTCTGTCTGGCCATAGCCCGGCAGCGAGTTTTGACAACACACTGGCGATTGCTGACGTCTTGGGAATGCAGCTCGATGCCGTACCCATGATTCCGGCTCATGAACTTCTGAAAAAACAGGCCCTAAAAAAAGCAGAGCGGCTTGTTCGAATGGTGCAAGGAACTTCCGCACTGGAAGCACAAGGCGTTTCAGCCCGTCATATTGGACAGATGATCAAAAAGACAGTTCAAGAGTTGCTCGCGGGTTCTCGCCGTAGGCTATGGGCAGAATGACAGCTTCCTGGAATCCCATTACCGGTGAAACACCGATCGACATCTCGGGGTTAAAAGTATCCGGCGTCACGAACCGGCAAGAACTCTCGGTCGTTGAAGCCGAAAACGTTCGTAAGGCAATCGTCAAATATTTGGGCGGCTCTCTCACTCGCCGCACCGCCAAATTCGATCTCTCCTGGATGCTAAAACTGCATCATGAAATGTTCGGTGATGTTTGGGAGTGGGCAGGACAAACGCGAACAAGCAATCTCAATCTCGGTTCGCCTTGGCATCAATTATCGATCCAACTTCAGAATCTCTGTGATGACCTGGCGTATTGGAAAATGAATTGGCGGGATACCATTGAGCAAGCGGCACACCTACACCATCGTGCCGTACAGATTCATCCGTTCCCGAACGGAAATGGTCGATGGTCACGGCTCTTGGCAAACATGTGGCTCAAGCTTCACAAGCAACCGTTGACTGAGTGGCCAGAGGAGGTAATTGGTGCAACAAGTGTGATACGCGAGGAATACCTTGCTGCAGTACGTGCCGCTGATTCCGGAGATTACGCCCCTCTTATCGAATTACACCGTAGATACATGGTCGTGAAATAGAAAGTGAACAAATCTGATGAAGGGAGTTGGCCACAGGTTTGTATCAGGTGCCACACCACACACGGACAGCCGAGCCCCGCCGATGAAGGCGACGACGCCTTATCGATTCCGCGCGTCGCGGAGTTGGGCATTTCGTGTGAGCCATGTCATGGGCCCAACGCAGACCACGCCCAGGACGCCGATTTTCGGCGGCCGGCGGGACTACGCGATGAATGCCCAATCCCGTTTGCTTAATGATTTGTTTCGCCGCGTGGCAAACTCGAGGCAACGATCTTGCGGGGTTGGGCTGCGGCTTCCCTGTCGCGGAGCGACAGGGCAACATTGGCGACTGCGTCGCAGGATGCCGCTTCGCGACAG
>JANXOO010001440.1 GCA_025353525.1 Schlesneria sp.
AACGTCCAGTATCCTTGAGCACGAATCAGCAATCCTCGGTACAGATCACTGTCGGACCGGTGCCTGGTTCGCTCGAATGAATCATCTTCCCAGTCCGTTGCCCGAAGTCATTCTGCATCACCATCAACCGGAAATGCCCGGCGATTGCGGGAAAATGATCGCTTTGATCGCCGTCGCCGATCATATGGCAAACCACCTCCAGCGGTGCGGAAGTGATGAAGGGTACGTACCGCAACTCAATCCGGCGCTGCCGATCCTGAAAGTTTACATGCCCGAGACATTTGAGCCTCATTTTTGCGAAATCGCGAATTCGCTGATGCAGGAAGTTCGTCGAGATGCGAAATCGATGATCGATCTCTAGAATCTGCTGTCAATCGTCCTTATCACAGGAACATGAATTGAATCAGATTGTCCCGCCGAAATTTCTGTTCCGCTGGTCGTTTGTCGCCCTGAAAATCGATGAACTACCACGTCATTCCGGCCGCTTGCTCGACTTGCCCGAAGAATGCAGTCTGCCGTCACTGGGTACGCTCGACCATCGACCCGATTTTGCCCGAGTCAAAATGGCATGGAACTCCGACGGGATCGGTGTCAGTATCGAAGTCACAGGGCGATCGACGGAACCCTTCAAGCCCCGCGAAGAATCGGTTGCTCCGGATTCCATCAGCCTTTGGTTCGATACCCGGAACACGCAAACCGTTCATCGGGCGACAAAGTATTGTCACCATCTGATGTTGCTTCCATTCGGAGCGGGTTCCAGGCGAACCGCACCCGTCGTGCTCGCGTTTCCCGTTGCCCGGGCACGCGACGAAAACCTGTTGCCGAATGCCGAATTGGTAAAAATCGCGGCAGGAACCTCAATCACGGGATACTGGGTCGATGCCTGGTTCCCTGCTGAAGTTCTTGCCGGATATGATCCTGCGGCACAAAACCGCATCGGTCTTCAATACGCGATTTACGACACAGAACTTGGCAAACAGACATTGGCAGTAGGTGACGAATTCCCGTATGAATCCGATCCCGGCTTGTGGCAAACGGTCGAGCTGACCGGATGAGTATCCTTAAGCTGAAAAACGGGGACAGGCACCAGGAAGACCCCCGGCGCGGCGGGGTCCCCGTTTTACCGCCGGTGAATTTCCATCAGGGGTCGTCTGAGAAATTTCCCATGCTGCGAGAGGTATCATCGGTCATGTTGACGGAGCATTCGATCCAGATCCGCGTTCGCTATTGCGAGACCGACGCGATGGGCTTTCTGCACCATTCACAATTTTTTAACTTTTTCGAACAGGGACGAACGGAACTCTTTCGCGCCCAGGGTGGCTGTTACCGGGATGTCGAGGCGGCGGGACTGTTCCTGGTCGTTGTCCGGTTGCAGTGCAACTACCATTCGCCCGCTCGATACGATGATATCCTGACACTGAAAACCAGGATCGAAACGGTTTCTGCCGTCAAGCTCGAACACAGTTATCAGATTTTCTGTGAGGACCGCCTGTTGGCATCGGCAAGCAGCACACTCGCCTGCGTCGATCGGGCCGGCAAAATTCAACGATTGCCGGAATCCATCAGCTCCAAATAGAAGGACCGACAATGTCGGCGATTTCCGAAATCTGGCATCTGACGAAAGCCTGTGGCCGTCCGATGGCATCGCGCATCTCGCGCTGGCGCAGTATTGCCACCCGAATCATGACACTGTCCGATACCTATTCGAGCCTGAGTGACGAAAAACTGCTGGCAATCGCGAAAGACGTCCGATGGAGGGCCAAATCAGGCACGCCGCTACGATCACTGATGCCGGAAGCGTATGGACTCATTCGAGAATCCGCACGTCGGATTCTCGGACAGCAGCATTATCTTGTACAAATCGTTGGCGGCATCGGACTGTTCGAGGGGGGACTGGCCGAAATGCAGACGGGCGAAGGAAAGACGCTGACTGCAACGTTGCCTGCATTTCTTCGCGCGTTGCCCGGTCGCGGATGTCACGTCGTGACGGTCAATGACTACCTCGCCAAACGCGACTGCGACACGATGGGACCCGTCTATGAAAACCTGGGATTTTCTGTCGGATGCGTCGTCTCCGCGAGCGAACCCCACGAACGGCGGCGAGCCTACTGGAAAGATATTACCTACGCGACCAGCCGCGAGATCGGGTTCGATTTTTTGCGAGACCGCCTGAAGGTCGGTTCAAAGCTGGACGAAATCCATCGACCACATTTGTTCGAGGACTACCAGATGTCGGACGACGGGCCAGTGCAGCGGGGACATCACTTCGCGCTGATCGACGAAGCCGACAGTGTCCTGATCGACGATGCTGTGACGCCGCTAATTATCGGCTTGCCCCGCGAGAGTACACCGGCAATCGAAGCCCTGTTGAACTGGTCGCGCGATCTGGCACCGCAACTGGTCAATGCCGAGGATTACCTGTACGACCCCAGCAAGCGATCGGTCGAATTGACGAACGCGGGGACGCGGAAAGTTGTCCTCGCCAACAAACCGCATCTTCTCAGTTCTTTCGATACCGAAAAACTTTACACACACGTCGAACAGGCGATTAGGGCAAAGCTCGCCTACGAGCGAGGCCGTGACTACGTCATCACAAAAAAGGACGAAATCGCGATCGTCGATGAAGGGACTGGTCGAACACTGGAAGGGCGCAAGTGGCAGGCGGGCCTGCATCAGGCCATCGAATCAAAAGAATCAGTGCCGATTACCGAAGAAACCGGCGAAGCGGCACGGATCACCGTTCAGACGTTTTTTCGCCGGTATGAGAACATTGCCGGAATGACCGGTACCGGGATTCAGGCCACACGCGAGTTCCAGCATACCTACGGACTAAGCGTCACGACCATCCCGACTCACCGTCCGTGCATTCGCGAGGGATTGGTGCCGCGCATTTTTGCAACGCAAGATGCCAAACGAACGGCACTCGTGCCGGAAATCGAGCGGCTCTATCGAGCCGGGCGAGCCGTTCTGATCGGGACACCGTCAGTCGAAGCCTCTGAGATTCTGGGGAAAGAACTGCGAGCGCTCGACATCAATTGCCAGATCCTGAACGCTCACTTTCACGAAGTCGAAGCTGAAATCGTCGCCGACGCAGGGCAGCCTGGCCGCATCACGATCGCCACGAATATGGCAGGTCGCGGTACCGACATTCATCTTCACGAGGAAGTGCGAGAAAACGGTGGCCTGCACGTCATTGCGACGGAAATGCATACGAACCGGCGAATCGACCGCCAACTCGTCGGTCGATCAGCAAGGCAGGGCGACCCGGGTTCGTACCAGTTCTGGCTGTCACTTGAAGACGAATTGTTCCGGTACCTGCCGCTTAAACGGGTGAAGCAGATTCGTGGTCGAGCAAACCCGAATTCAAGCGGAGAACTTTCTCGAAGCTGGATTCGGACGTTCCGTCATACGCAGCGCCTTATCGAAACGTTCGAGCGAAAACAGCGTAAGCAACTGTTCAAGCAAGAAAAAACACGCGAGAAAATGTGCAAGTCGATGGGATTGGACCCCTACCTTGAACTTGCCGAATGAGCGAATTGAGAAACGCCGAGTAAGTCGTTCGATCAAGTCCGCCTGATGACACCCGACGCAGCTCAAATCCTTTCTGCGGTGGTGTCAAAAAACTCGTTGACCTCGCTGCCTCCATCCGGCGTCAATCGAATCGTCACTCCTTTGCCCGGAAAGCACGTGCCGCCGCCTTCAGGACCGACTTTTTCAATTGTTGCCTGGTTGTGCGATACCTTGTAAGTCAGGCAGTCGTAGTCGTCCACATGAACGTATGTTCTGCCCCTTTGGCCAGCACGAATCATCCTCAGCGTTTTGATTTCGTCAGGTGCAACCACCACGTAGCGTTGAACGTCGTGACCGCTTTCATTGTTCACGTCAACAATAAATCGCGACTTGACCTCTGATACAGACTGGCAAATCACTATTGCAACCGGAAAATTGGAAATCAGCAAGGCCGCTGCAAACCAGAATCGATACCGTTGTTTTTGAGGTTGGTCCAGATGAGAAGCCTGAAGAACGCTCGCCAAAAGGCTGATTCCACCAATCACCTGACAAACAAACCCCAATCCGATCGTCAAAATCCCTGCACTTTCAAGGGCACTCCAAAACGTCAATCGCCAGGTGACGTATATCGCAACTCCTGCCAACAGCGGTAGGGCACCACACAGCACGGCAGTTATTAAGGCAACCGACGCACGGACACGGCCTCTCATTGCTCCGGGATTGTTATCAGCCATTGCTTTACATCCTCGATCGTTTGAAACGTCAGAACGACACCACCCATCGCCTGGCTTTGTTCCAGCGACAACGTTCGAACTTTCCGTTCCACATCCGCAGGCAATTTTCCGCACAGACCAGTGAGAATCCCGATCAAGATCGTGGTACTTCCTTGCTCCCGACCCTCTTCCCGACCTTCTTCCCGACCCTCTTCCTTCGCGAGGCGTTCGACCGAAGTGATATAAGGCATTTGCAATTCCTTTTCGAAGGCGATCAGTTCCGTTTTGAAGCGACCGTCCAGATCGGGTCGCAGATGCATCATCCAGTCTATTAACCGAAAGATTTCACGAATCTCGTTCTGATTATAACCTGCCCGGTAGAGATTTCGCACTAATTCTGTTTTGGCGCTAAATCGCAACTCGGGATTGTCAGAAGTTTGCAAAGCCGCGATTTGAGCACGAGCGACTTCGACGACCAATGAAGAGTCACCAGCCCAGTCACTGCTCAGTCGTTCCAGCACTTTGCAAACAGGGAAATGTCGATTGCTTCGGTAGCTGGCCAATTCAAACCGGTAGTCACTCGGTTTCCAGTCCGCCTTGAGATCAGCAAGGATCACCAGAGTCAGAACCTCCTGACGGAATAGCCATTTCAGACCTGAATTATACAAATCGATCCGGGTTGCAAAATCGGCTTCAAAGTGCGACTGAATCTCCAGGTGACAAAAGATCCACTGATCAAGTCCGTTCGTCAATCGAACTTTGAACAGCAGGTCAACTTCCTGATTACGCTGCCCGGACATTCCAATGATCTGGCCGATTTCCTTGTCCAGCCATTCAGGTGATGAGGACCAATCGATCAGCGCCGCCAATTCCGGAAAACAATGCTGAATAAAGGGCTGCAGGTGCGATCGCAGGGCCTCTTTCCAGGCCCCGTCATAATCGCTGCCTTGTCCTTCATGGGGCGCTTTGTCAATCGGATCCGACATGAGCGGCGTTTCGTTTGTGTCAGTCCTGCTGTCGCGAGATCGACGGTCGCGGGATCGACGGACTGTTTCCTGTTCAGCGAATTTTGAAACGCCGCAAAAATGTTGCCGACGTTACTTCGTCCAGGGTCCGACGAGTTCGATCAGGTTGCCATCGGGATCACGATAATTGGCAAGTGCGAGTCCGGCGGCAAACCCTTCGGGAAGTGGCACCGGGCATTTGGCAATCGGCTTTCCCCCCGATTTCGCGGCGTGCTCAACCGCAACGTTCAAATTCTTGACGGGAATCGTCAGATATCGATACCCGTAAGACGAATGGATAAACGTGTTGTCGACGCGGGCTCCCGGAGCCGACTTGAACTGCATCAGTTTCAGCTTCGTGGCGTTTTCTCCCGTCCCGAGGACAAGCACATGAACATCGAGTTCCAATTTGTCGGCAAGACCCGTATCGACAGCAAACTGCGACGGGACCTTGAATCCGCTCACTTCCGTGAATCCGATGACTTCTTTGTAAAACCTGACTGACTTTTCCAGATCGCTCACGACCATGCCCAGGTCGATCGTTTGACTCGCAAAATTTGATTCGGTGGCCGCTTTCTGATTGGCAAAGCCACCCAGCGCAAAGGCTGCAACTGCAACCCCGGTCAAACACACAAGGCGAATCCAGGAACTCGAACGTTTCATCGATGTCTCTTTCTGTAAAAGCGGGATTGAGTCACACATCAAAGCGATCCTACGGTAATTCGGCACTGCCATTGAGGCAACCGAACCGGCACTTCTTCCGGCAAATGGCTATTTTGTGCCGCCTGCCGAAAAGCTGACGGTGACGTTCGTGCGAATGCCGCCACGAGGAGTGAACGCACCGACAAGCGTCATCGAACGGGGACGAACGACTTCGACCAGATCGTCAAGAATCTGGTTCGTGACTGCTTCGTAGAACGCACCGTGATTCCGATATTGTTGCAGATACATTTTCAGCGACTTTAGTTCATAACAAAGCTGGTCCGGTACGTAAGTCAGCGTCAGAATTCCAAAGTCGGGCTGCCCCGTTTTGGGGCACAGTGACGTGAACTCGGGACAAATCGTTTCGATCGAGTAGTCTCGCTTCGGGAATGGATTCGGAAACGTTTCAAGCAAGTCGCGAAAACTCATGGTTATAACAGTGTCCTGATTCGATGTTCGAGTTCAATAGCGAAATTATTTGTTGATGGCGGCGACAACCGAGGCACAGGTCGGGATCTGTATTCGGCGGAAAGATCCGGAACGTCGCCTGTCATTCTAAAACAGCCGAACGTTGGGCAGACATCTCAATCCATAGGGCGGGAATGAAAAGCAAATGTGGCTGTATATCCCACACAAAGTATAGTCGCGCTGCCAATCGACCCGGTAGCCATACAGCGATGCTGCGGCGGCGGACATCAATTTCTTGTTCCACCGTAAGGCACGGCAGATTCCTTTCATTTCAAGTGCTGATGATGCCGATTGTTCCGATAATCAGGATTGTATCGAGAACTCCTGTCGCGGGATCCAGCCACGAAAATGTCGGGACAGTCAGGCCGCTGCCAGGATGCTGAGCTTTAAACTTCCAGCCGGACTGTCGGCCATTCAGGCGTCGATCAGTCGCTCAAAATGGTATGTCGTGGTCTCTGAGCAGCAGTTTGTGCCGCAGTCACGACATTTCGGGTCCGAAACCGTCCCCGTATTGGACAAACGATAAGTATATGCGATGAGTGGTCGATCGAGGGTAACACACGCCATTCAGGTCTTTCCGTTCCTCGCTGTGCTCGTCTGCACGATGGGGTCGCTGATCTTTCTATTGCTCCTCACTTCCCGCCAGGCACGGCATCGGGAAGTCGCATACGCCGCCTCGTTGCGGGAACAGCGACTGCTTGCAATCGCCGATGCGCAAGAATTGCCGGTATTGAGCATTGAACACGACAACGTATCACCTGACCCGATCGCGGATGTAGAAGAACCAACGGAGCCGACGGCCGCGCCCGACGACGGGTATGAGTTGGCGTTGGCAGAGCGGTTGCGGGCCATTGACGAATTGAAAGCCGGTTGGCGGTCTCGGGCAAACCAGCTCTCAAAAGATCGTGATCGGCATCGAACACAAATCACCCGCCACAAAATGCTCGTCGACAAAGCACAGGAAAAAACAGCATCACTCGAGACCGACGTTGAAAAGCTCGAGGATGAACTGAAGGATCTTGCCGTCGAAGTCGCCTCGTCAACCGGATCTGAATCCGTCGAGGACGAGCGGCAGTCGATCGAACAGCAGATTGTTGCGATCAAAAAACGATTACGAGCCGCTCAAGTGGCCGATGCGACGTCGAATCACGAAAAATTTCAGGTCGTTCCCTTTGATCCACGAACAGG
>JANXOO010001467.1 GCA_025353525.1 Schlesneria sp.
GACGGCTTTCAAGGCTCCTACCGCTGGGTTGCCAAATGATTCAATCAATGGTTCAGCAATCTCTCCGTGCTTCATCATTGCGTCTGCCGCATCGTCACCGTATTTCACAAATATGGCCATCCGGTTCTTCTTTGCCACGACCCAGATCGCATCATCACCATATTTTGCTAACAATTTGACTGACTCAAGGCCGTTTTCGCCAGCCTCCTCAATGACGCGTAAGGCTTTCGGACCAGCTTTCTTTATGGCGACAAGGCCATCGTCGCCATATTTCACGGCCAGTGTTTCGATCTTCTTGGAGAGTGTTTCCAGTCCAATTTCCGTGGCCTCCTTTCCACCCTTACCGATGAGAAACTCAGCCACTTCTTTTGCCGCCTTGCTCGGCAGACCAGCAAACGACATGCTTTGCGAAAAAATTGTTAAGCAGACGGCCACGGCTACGTTACGAGGCATGACAATCTCCACTTAATTGGTTTTCATGACGCTGAGTACAGCCGTTTCTCTCGCTCGCGTTCTCTCTCTGGCGATTTCTCGTAAGCGGCTGTTAAGGCCCTTCACAGTCTTGGACCCATCGACGATGAGATGATGAATGTCGTCAACTTTCGCGTTGACCTTTGCTGCCAATTCGCCTTTCGGGTCAGCGTACCAATCCCATATCGACGAGACCACTGCATCGACAATCAAGCCGACGACGAGGCCGATTCCGAGGGTCTCGACTGCCGCCCCGGCACCCGTTCCGAGGATTCCAGCAGAGACACCTAACTCGACAGCTACTTGCCTCAAAACCCCCAGAACGATTGTTGAAAGAACTTCTGAGGTAACCAAGAGCGATGCATCTACTGTCGCATCATTCTTCGCGGCATTGATCGCATTTTGTAATGCCTCTCCATAGAGTTGCTCCACACGACTTTTATCGAACGTGGCGATTGGGTATTCCGTTGAAAAGTCTGACAAGTCAGCCTTAATCCGTACTAACATTGCTCCTTCGATGCTTTTCACTTCTTGAAAGTAACTTTCGACAACCTGACTGATCGCGTGTTCGACACTGGCCGGTGTGAAGACATATTCCTCAAATTTCTCGCGCATAAATGCCTCGTGCCGACCACCACGAGTATATGGAACATAATCAGCGATTAGCCGCCATTTACTGCCCCAACCAAGTGCC
This sequence comes from Schlesneria sp., assembly GCA_025353525.1. Classification (GTDB taxonomy): domain Bacteria; phylum Planctomycetota; class Planctomycetia; order Planctomycetales; family Planctomycetaceae; genus Schlesneria. The sequence goes on from JANXOO010001467.1 coordinate 1,166, forward strand.
TCGCCTGCGAATGAGCGAGTGTTTCTCTTGGCATCCGCAAAAAAGCCGTCCAACGCCTTGATATGTTCATCAATAACGCGCTCGGTTTCCTTCTCTGCCCACGCCAAGTGGGGGCTGGCAATGTCTCGTGGCGTAGGAACCAACTTGCTTGGCAGCGGTAGTTTTAATTCAGGTGGTTTTGGTTCCGGCTTCCGATGAACAAGTTCCCAAATCGGCGCTCGGGCGAACACACCGAGTGTAACGCCGACAACTGCGATCACCAGAAAAATGACCCGCCGCTTGGTTGTCATTAGCCCGCCTCACTTCGAACTGGCTTGTGAATGGTTGACGCCGAATTAGCAAACCGGATTCTACCCACATTGGGGATAAAAGGGCAAAACCCAAACAGTTTTCGCGCCCACGCCAATAGTAGCTGTCCATTGTGCGCAGCGTAAAGGATGGCCTCAACGGTATACGGGGCTCAATTCTTTCGGGTCCGCCCAATTGGATTGGGCCGGGAGGAAACCGCATTGCTGGCTACGAGGCGCTCGGCACTGGCACCAATAGTTCCAGTGGCGAGTGGACGTTGGGTGGTAGTTGCGGCGGCGGCAGCTTGAGTGTGTTTACCATTCGCCGAAAGCAACTGATGCCACTGCGGTACCAGGATTCGATCTCCGCCAGCACGGTATGAAGCGTCAACTTTGGCAGATGGACTCGCAGAGAATCCAGGACGCTGGTGATGATCGTGCGCCGCCGACAACCGCGCGCGGTCTTGTTCGTTTGCCCCGTGTGACGGTCTTGAGCGGGCGGGCGCAGAGTGCGCTCGCTCTCGTTGTTCGTGCCGTCCACTTCGGTGTGGATCACGAAGGTGAACAATTCCTCGTTGCCCAAGAGGCGAACGATTTCGTGTGTCAAGTTGATGAAGTCATGCTCGACATCATCGTTCGGACGACGCGGATCGGCAAAGCGGTCTCCGGTGCATTCACAGATCGCATCCACCAGAGACTGAACGCGAGCACGGCGACCCGCTTCGCCCAACCTCTTGTCGGCGGCGATTGCCTTGGCGCGGCGGTAGATGCCCAGCAGCGAATCCAGAAACCCTCGGTAGCGAGGCCGGTTCGGCTTAAGGAGCGTCAGTTTGATGGCCTTGCGAATCAGGTGCGCCCAGCATTTCTGAGCTTGGCTGAATCCTTCATAGACGGCGGCATCATCGCTGACCAGAATTCCGGCAAATGTTTCCTTCTTCAGCAGAACGGCTAATGTCTCGCCGTCCTTATGGCAACCGAAGATTGTCAGTCGCGCCTTCTCCGACAGGAACGCCCAGACCGAATGGATGCTCCAACTCGTTTCGTCCGCGTAGACCACCGCGGAAACGGCAAGCAACTGACATAATGCGTCAAATTCGGGCAGCCATTCCTTGGCCAGTCGATTCAGCATGGCATCGGCTTGAGACTTCCGCAGATTCAAATTCCAGAAGAACGAGAATTCGCCGAGGACCTGATCCAATGACAGACCGAAGATGTAGTGCTGATATGCGAGGGAGACAATGATTTCACGGCCGAATTCGCCGCGTGGCGGTACCCCCGGAATCGGCGGTACCCGACCATCCGGTCCCGCATAAATGTGATAGGCCACCAGCACCGCCTGGCCTTTAACAATTCGCCAGACAGGCCGCGAATATCTCAACTGACATTCCGCCCGCTTAAACGATTTGGGCCAGATGTCTTCATCCAACGTGGCCAGAGCCAACTTCTCATCCGTGCTGATGCGACCTCGACGTTTCGATTTCTGCTTGTGCTTTTTTCCCGACGCCTCGGTCTGCCGACGCTCCTCCGCGTTCATCGAGTACGCTTCATCCAAGCGGGGCGTCGGATTGCGTTTTTCCAGTTCTTCAATGCGGCGGGCCTGATCCTCGATCCGCTGTTCCAACTCGGCGTTCCGTCGCTCAGAGCGCTCCAATGCGTCGAACAACCGATCGATCAGACCGACCAATTCTTCCCGCGACAGTTGATCCGTTGGAATCCGTTCCATACCCGGAATTTAGACGATTAACCCATTTCCCGTCATCACGAGTTTGTGCACAATGGACAGCTACTCCCAGAACATCTTTGTGACGTGCCACGGCCGATAGGCATCATGGATCAACAGGCCAAGACCCCGTTCTTTAAGGCGGGCGTTGGCACGACCGACCGCTTCCGCAGCGGGACGTTG
>JANXOO010001490.1 GCA_025353525.1 Schlesneria sp.
CACAGAGGCACTGAGAAGTCAAACAAGAAAAGGAGAATCCGCATCACGGGAGGTTGAGGCTCAGACCGAGCCGCCACGTCGCTGCGTCTCCCCACATCACAAAGACCAATAACGAATTCCTCATATTAAAGAGTGAACCACAGCCACAGAGAAGACAAGACAGAAAAAATGACTCCCCAAAAATGCCATGCCCGAATGAAGAAACGAGAAACCCCGGTCAGTCTGCCGGAGCGCCCTCGCAACGCCCCTCTTCTCTTTCCTTCTCTGTGCCTCTGCGTCTGTGTGGTAAAACGACTTCGCATTTCTCTGCAGCATATCGCCGAGCGATTCGGTCAGTTTCAGCCAAAATGGTTCCGACAGTTATTTCTGCGCCTATCCTAAGCATCATCCCTGGCCGCGATAAGAAGATTTGGAGTCCGCTCGTTCATGACTGCCGTCGCCACAGAAAACGTCGTCGCCTCGTCACAACTCAAGTCCGGGCCACAACTCTCGTCCGGGCCACAACGCAAGTCCGGCAATTCAGTGGCCAGAAGCCTGGCGGTGTCGTTTGCTGTCCACGTCTGTGTCCTTGTGGCATTGTCGTTCATCGTCTTTCAGGCACCGTTACAGCAATTACAGATGATTGTCGATTCAGTCTTCACCGACGAACGAGCCCAGGAAGAATTTAATCAGGATGTCGAGAAATCTCTGGAAGCGGCAGAATCGGTCAACTTCATTGCAGGCGAGATGGCGACCAGCGGCCTCGTGACGGGAGGCCTCGGCGGAACGGGCGGAGTCGCGGCCGCTCAGCACAAACTTGAAGAAGCAGGAAGCCTGCAACAGCCGACCGTCAAACTGAATATCGGTAACATCAATCTTCCTGGTCTTAAAATCATTTCACAGGACCTGGGTTCAGGTCAGGTGACGGGAGATATCGGTCGCGTGGTGGAAGGTTACGGAGCGGCTTTGGGTCAGATGACTCAGGAACTTGTCCGAATGATGCGAGAACAAAAGGTTCACGTCGTTTGGCTGTTCGATGAATCCGAGAGCATGAAGGACGACCAAAAGGAAATCCGCGAGAGATTCAACAAGGTTTACGAAGAACTGGGTCTGGTGCAAAAGAGTGACGCCAAGCTCAAGGCATCGGATGAGATTTTGCTGACGACGGTCATGAGTTTCGGCGAAGGCGTTCATGAACTGACGACGAAACCGACATCCAATACGGACGAGATCAAAAACGCAATCGATAAGATCCCCGAAGACCCGAGCGGTCTTGAAAACACCTGCAGTGCCATCCACTTTGCGCTGACGAAACACAAAACGACGGCACAACGGCAGAAGCGCAAACTGGTGATCATCGTCGTTTCCGATGAATCAGGCGACGATGGCAAGGATATCGAAGAAACAATCGAAGCCTGCAAGCACGCAAAGGCTCCGGTTTATGTGCTGGGACACTATTCGGTTTTCGGATACCCCTACGCCCACGTCCACTACATCGACAAAAAATACGGGTTAAGCCACTGGTTGCAAATCAATCGCGGACCGGAAACTCCCGAGCCCGAATGTTTGCAATTCGACGGCCTGCATCATCGCTGGGACGTGTTCTCCAGTGGTTTCGGTCCGTACGAACAGGTCCGATTGGCAAAGCAGACCGGCGGAATCTTCTTCATGTTGCCGGGAAACGAAGACAACCTGACGGGTGCGGGGACTCACGAAAGCCGCAAATTTGATTTGCTCGACATGAAAGAATACTTGCCGGACCTCAGTTCGCGTCATGCGTATATCAAGGACCGGCTCGAGCACAAATTTCGTGAAGCTCAATGGCAGGTCGTGGCGACGATGAATCCCTACAAAGATGGGGAACTGGTGATGCAGTCACAGTGGTACAGTACCGAAGCCGATAAGTTTGACGAAGTCGGAAAAGTGACGTTTACCCGAGCCCTGCGGGCGATGGGAATGCTCAACGATCAGGTTCGCGTCCTCGACTCAGTCAAAAAAATGCGAGAAAAAGAGACATCACAACGGTGGCGCGCCAACTACGACTTGATGCACGCCCAATGCCTTGCGTACCGTGTCCGCCTGTTCCAGCTTTTGCTGTCGCTTGACCAGCACCGCAAACAACGTCCGATGCCCAAAGATCCGATGAACAATGCGTGGAACATTCACCGGGTCAAGGAATTGCTGGAACCGGACAAAGAGCAAATCAGGCAAACGAAAGTCGATGTCGACGAGTTGAAAAAGCAGAGCGAAATTGCGACACGCGAGCTGGAAGCAGTGATCGAGAACCACCCCAGTACACCCTGGGCCCGGCGAGCTCGCTGGGAACTTGATGCCGGCTTCGGTATGAAGTTTGTCGAAGTCTTTCGTGATACGCGCTATTTGAATCGCGACTTCAAGCTTCCAAAACAGTAAGTTCCCATCGAAATGTATTTCAGAACCAATTGATGGCCGCACGAGTCTGCCATGAGTACCGAACAGATTGATCCTGTTTCGCCAGAGGTGGTGCCGAAAGTCGGTTCGCGACCGACGGTGCGAGTACCTGCCGTCTCGGCATTGCAGAGGTTTGATCGCAACCAGCACCGTTCAAAAACTCTTCCTGCGGTTTTGTTTGTCAGCCTGGCGGTACATGCGTTGGTTCTGGGTGTCTGCGCGTTAATTGTCTTCAAACATCCCCAGTTGATCGAAGAGATTTTCACGACGGTCACCGATCCGGAATCTGCGTCAGATCCGATTTCCGAACAATCGATGCTTCAAACCGACGACCTGAATCAGCAGCAATTCTCGCCCGAAAGCATGATCTCGAACGAAACGGCGTCGCAGCTTCAGGCGGACATCAAAGGTCCGATCGATCTGAATGTCAGCGACAGCATTCCTCAAATCGAGTCGGATTCGAGCGACTTGCCCGGGATTGCCGGGATCAAAATCGGTGAAGAAACATCGGGGCGAATGTCAGCCAACGTCAAACGATCGATGGTCCAGAAGTTTGGCGGGAATTCGGCCAGCGAAGCGGCCGTTGCGTCAGGGATGAAGTGGTTGACAAACCACCAGTTGCCAAACGGAAGCTGGAGTTTCGAGCATTCGAAGCATGTCGATTGCAAGGGGCAATGTTCGCAGGACGGAAGCTTCAAATCCTGTCCAACGGGCGCGACCGGCCTGGCGCTACTGGCATTCCTCGGTGGCGGACACACGCACAAGTCGGGCGACTATCAACGCGAAGTCAAACGTGGAATCGATTTCCTGATCAAGTCGGGCAAGTCGGCAGGAGTGGGACTGGACCTGCGTGGTAAAACGGTCGCGAACGAAGGAATGTACGTACAGGGGCTTTGTACAATCGCGTTGTGCGAGTGCGCGGCGATGACGAAAGATTCTCGCGTGAAGAAGGCCGCTGAAGGGGCAATCGACTTCATTGTTCAGGCTCAACACCCCGAAGACGGAGGCTGGCGTTACGATCGATTGCAACCGGGTGATACGTCGGTTGTCGGCTGGCAGGTGATGGCACTCAAGAGCGGATACGACGCAAAACTGAAGTTCGCTCCGCAGGCATTTAAAAATGCTGAATCATTTCTGAAGCGGGCCGGGGTCGACGGAGGAGCCCGTTACGTTTATTTCCCCGGCTCGGCAGAACCGGGAGAAGGGGGAGCATTACCGACACCGACCATGACGGCCGTCGGACTTTTGTGCCGGATGTATATGGGTTGGGACCACAAGAACAAAAAACTGGCCGAGGGAGTCGCGTATCTGGACACCGTGAAACCCGATCCAAATAATCTGTATTTCAACTATTACGCCACTCAGGTAATGCACCATTGGGGGGGCGAAGAATGGAAACGCTGGAACGAAGTCATGCGCGATCAACTCGTCCGAACGCAGCATCCCCTGAAGGACGGCCACATGGGAGGAAGCTGGGACATTGCAGATCCTCACGGCGGTGGAGGCGGACGGCTTTACATGACGTGCCTTTCGGTCATGACACTTGAGGTCTATTACCGACACCTGCCGATGTACAGCCGCGAAAACATCAAAGTTGAGTTTTGAGGGTCTCGCTGTCCCGGCGAATTCGATAGAAGACGTGCCTCACCAGGGGATGTCCCGGCGCGACCATCGGATGGTCGAAGTCTAATTCGGGGACGTGCATCATCCCCAACCGTTCCATCACCCGGCGCGAACGAACATTGCCTGGCACAGTAAAGGATACGATTTCGGTCAGATTGAGCGAACGAAATCCGAACTCCAAAGCCGCGCGTGCTGCTTCCGTTGCATAGCCGCGTCCCCAGAATTCCGCTGAAAGCCTCCAGCCAACTTCCACGCACGGGGTGAAGGATGCGTCCCAGGGCGGAATTCTGAGACCGACAAATCCGATGAAGTCCGCCAATCCCGGAACTTCCACCGCCCACAGTCCGAATCCGTACTGGTCAAAATGATCCTCGATGCGGCGGATCAGTTGATCGCTTTCTTCTCGCGTCGACATCGACGGGAAGTGTTCCATTACCCTGGGGTCGGCATTGAGCCTGGCAAACGGCTCTGCATCGCCAGGCCGCCATCGCCTGAGCAACAGTCGATCAGTCGTAATACCATGCGCGGTCTGGTGTGTGGCCATTGAGAGATCCAGCGACTTCTGGAAAATGCCGCAGTGACGGTGGTTTCGCTTCGACCGCGGAAGCGGACTTACAAACGAAGCCTCAATCTGGACTGCGAGCAGTATAAAGTCACCGGGCCTCCGTGACCAACGGGACTTGTTCCGGGATACCAAGATATTTGACCAGGTCCCTGACTTCCTGAATCGAAAGTCGGTTGAGCAAGCCTTCGGGCATCATCGAGACAGTCTGTTGCTGACGGTCTTCGATATCGCGGGTGGCGACGACGACGCGATCCGTGGCCGTCTGCAGTACCAGAGTATTGGAGTCTTCGGACTTGACGATACCGTTGATCACGCGGCCATCTTTCAGTTCAACGATCGTGACGCGATAGGCATGACCGACCAAAGCACTGGGGTCCATGACGTTGATCAGAACGTAATCCAGATCTGTCCGCTGGGCTCCGGTCAGGTCAGGACCGACCTGGCGGCCTTCTCCGAATAGTGTGTGACACGAGGCGCAGTTCTTCTGAAACAACGCTCGACCGCGCCCGGCATTTGCGACCGATCCGTCGCCAGCCAGAACCTGTTGTTTCATCTCGGCAATTTGTTTGGCTCGTTCAACTGATGTCGGCTTTGCTCCGAAAATCCTGTTGACGAGTTCCTTCAGTTTGGCGTCTTTGAATCGTTGCAACTGCCGGATGTCAAATTCGGAAAGATCCCGTCGATCGATTTTTCCCGCATCAATCGATGTTACGAGCGCCAGTGCCGTCTTTTCGCGAGCGGTCAAGGTGCTGACCGCATCAAGTTTTTCCGGGTCACTGAGTCGGGAATAAAGACCGAGTATCGCACCAGCCACTTCGGCTCGGTCGAATCCCGCGAGTCCCCGGATTGCTGTTGCTCGCAGTGCGGTATCGTTCAGTCGATCGAGCAACAGATCGGCAACGGCGGCACGCTGCGTTGTGACGAGGTCGGCAAGGGCTCGCTCGCGTCGCTGTGTGTCGATCGACTCGTTCTTCACGATTTTTACGAATTCGTTAAATGATTCGTCGCTCCCTTGCACGAGAGAAATTCGGTGACTCATTTCCCGGACGATTGCATCGGGGCTCATCCCGTATCTGGCGGCCACCGACTTCCATCCGCTGTCCGGCTTCATATCGCGTCGCCCTTCGATCCCGGCAAATGTGCCAGTCAAAATATCCCGTTGACCGGCAGCATCGTTCTCCAGTTCCTCCAGCCAGCGCAGGATCGGTGAAAAACGGGGTGACTGTCCGGTTGCAAGATGTCGGGCGATGAACTCGCGCAGTTTCGGAATTTTTGTGGACAAAGCGAGGGGAAGAACATCGTCGTCACCGAGCGCAATCAGAGGTTCAATCCCGTACCACATCATCAGTACGAAATTGTTGTCCATCGCGTCGTCGGCGTGCGAGACCAGCCCCGCAGCAATTGCTTTTCGGGCACCGGTCGGCAATCGCTGCAATCCCGAGGCGAGTTGCAGTCTGACGTATGACGAAGGGTCTGTCTTTGCCATGACGGCCAGTCGGTCCAGTACTTCGTCAGAAGCGGGTTTGCCTTCGAGTTCCAGCCGGACCATCCAGCCCCGAACGGTGTCATCGGGCATGTCACTCGCCAGCGGTATCCGTTTTGTCAGACTCAAGTCCTTCAACACTCCGATTGCATGCATCGTCCAAAGGGACTGTAGTCGGCTGGATAATACGTTCGACGAATCTGCAGCCGATTTGACAAGTCTGGTGATCGACTCATTGGTCAATCGTCCGCGAGCCGCCCGTTCTTGCAGATTTCGTCGTGCCCGATTCGCCTCAAACCCGTCACTTTCTTCAAGCAAATGAATCAATTCGTTGTCCGAAGACTTTGCAACGTTTTGTGGCTTCCATCCGTGATCGCCGAACGACACCTTGTAAATACGTCCGTTCTCACGATGGATTGTCGCATCGTCGTAGTTGTGGCATTCGCCGGTGTCGGACCAGTCCGTAAAATAGATACCGTCCGGCCCCTGCTTCACACACACGCCTCGAAACCAGTGATCTCCCGAAGGAGCAAAGTCGGTCAGATGTTTTGCAACATAACCTGATTTGCTCCGTTCCAGTCGGTCACGGTTCAGCCGCTGACCGTGAATGTTGAGTGTGAAAAGATTGTTGTTGTACTCCGCCGGGAACCGGTTTCCCAAATAGATCATCGCTCCCGAATGAGCGTGTCCACCACCCGCTTCGCCGTGCTTGCCTGAGGCATCGCGCGAACCTTCCCATGTCCCCCCCGCCCAGTGAATGTGATCGGCACAGGTTGTCATCAGTTCGAACGATCGCGGGTTGAAATCCTGTCCGAACATTCGTTTGAAACGAGCGCCGGGAACAACGTGAAAGACATGCTCGATAACGCAGTTGGTGAGGAACGCTTCTCCGCGTCCGTCGAACGCAAGTCCCCAGGGGTTCGTGGTGCCGTGAGCCACCACTTCGAATATGTGTCGCACCGGATGAAACCGCCAGATCCCGCAGTTCATCGGCACGCGTTCGTTGTCGGGAGTGCCTGGTTTGCCGATGCGCGAGTTCGACAAGATTCCGTTACAGCCATACAACCATCCGTCAGGCCCCCAGGTCAGGCCGTTGGCCACGTTATGGACGGCTTTCAGGTCGAACCCGTCCAGCAGGATCTGTGGCGGTCCGTCGGGAATATCGTCACCGTCGGCATCGGGTATGAAAATCAGATTGGGAATCGCAGTGACAAAGATGCCGCCGAATCCGTATTCGACCGAACTGAAGTTGACCCCTTTGTCGAAAAAGACAGTTTTCTTCGGGTGGCCGTCCCCGAGTTTGTCGTCGAGAATCAGAATTCTGTCAGAGCCTTCTTTTGTCCCTTCCGGATGCCATTTGGGATACGACCGGCACTCAACGACCCACATCCGGTTGCGATCGTCGAACGTGATCGACATCGGCTGCACGACATCCGGTTCACTCGCAAAAAGTGTCGCATGAAAGCCGTCAGGCACCTTGATACTGGCAGCCGCATCGCGCGGCGGAAGCGGCCCGTCTGCCGGGTAGGCCGTATTTGCGTTTGTCAGAAAAACCGTCGTCAGCAATACCGCCGCCATCATTTCCGCAGTTCGAACCATCGGTGAATCTTTCCTGGTGAGTGTTCTTTCAGGGCGGGAACCATCGGGTGCCAGCGAAACCAGTGGGGAATCGCAATACAATCGGTCAATCAAAGCATATCAATTCGGCGGTTGAACGGAGGCCGCGGCTTTCCAACGACAGACTATCGTGCGAAACACCCGGATCAATCGCTGGTAATACAAAAACATCGCCGCAACTCGTAATGGTAATTGAGGCAAAGGCTATTTCGCAATCGTCGTCGCACGACCGTTTTCGCGCGCGTATTGCCACACGGATCCACCCCGGCGTGGCGATGCTGCGATCTGGCCCCCCGCATCTCTCTGCAACGCTTTCGACGACGGCCAGACACGAACGTATTTGTCCATTCACGCAGGTGAATCATCGTTTCCGGGTTATCTCCAACATGCATAAAAATCACATGCTGCGAAAGACCGCATTAATGAACTCGCTTCGTCGCAAACTTCGTACGGCTTGCTTATAATCCGGCTCGCGCTAACGGCATGTACAAAATCGGACAAGGAGTGGTTTGAGTGGCCGACGAACAACAATTGATTGCCGCACTTGAGAAGAACATAGCGACGGCGATCCTTGGCAAACCCGAAGCGATTCATCTCTCTCTGGTCGCTCTGCTCGCGGGTGGGCATTTGCTGGTGGAAGACGCTCCGGGCGTCGGCAAAACGTCGTTGGCCAAAGCACTCGCCAAAAGCCTGTCGTGCGAATTCAAACGCTTGCAGTTCACGCCGGATATGCTGCCGAGTGACATTCTGGGCTCGAACGTCTTTCTCCCGAATCGGGGCGAATTCGAATTTCGTCCAGGGCCGATTTTCACGAATGTTCTGCTTGCCGATGAAATCAACCGGACGACGCCACGTACACAAAGTGCGTTACTTGAGGCGATGAGTGAAGGCCAGGTCTCGATCGAGGGGAAAACTCATGCGCTTCCCGCTCCGTTTTTCGTGCTCGCAACACAAAATCCGTTCGAGTTTGAAGGGACGTATCCCCTTCCCGAAAACCAGCTCGACCGATTTATGATCTGTATCGAAATCGGATATCCATCACGAGATGTCGAGAAAAATGTTCTGATCAATCATCGCGATGGAGAACCAGGCGACAAACTTCAGTCGGTGATTAACACCGACCAACTTCGGCGATTGCAGGCGCTTGTACGTGCTGTCAAAGTGGAAGATTCCCTGAATGACTATATCCTCGAAATCGTTGCGACCACCAGGAACCACGAACAACTTCATTTGGGTGTGAGCACGCGCGGCGCAATCACGCTGTACCGGGCGGTCCAGGGGCTTGCGCTGGTTGAAGGCCGAAACTATGCCGTGACCGACGATATCAAACGCCTGGTCACGCCGGTGCTCGCACACCGCATTGTCGTCAAAGGGGTGTTGCACGAAGGGCGTCGCGATCGAGCCAAATCAGTGCTCAAGCAGATTCTGGGAAAAATCCCGGTTCCCGCGTAAGACGACTTTGGACGAACGACAGGAACGTGAGTATTGGTTGCTTACCAGGGGGACTGGCTTTAGTTTCTCCTGGTGCCTGCCCCCCCCCTTTTTCTGCAAGTTCCTGCTTCGGTAACGAAATTGTAAACCGGCAGAAAATACGTTCTTGCGTTTCAGAAACTCGTGCTATGTTGAGATAAACAGGCTTCGCCCCGAAACCTGATTGATTCTGCGTCTGGCTGACGATTATTCCGATTAGCCGACGAGGGCGGAAATTTCCCGTTCGTCCATTTTGCGCCGACACGACGTTTGCATTTTGCAAAAGTTGCCAGTACGTGCGTTACTCTTCGGACAGGAATTCGAGCAATGAGCATGCTTTCTACCGGGTTCAAACGTTTCTTCAGCAAAGATCTCTCGCGGACGGAGGTTCGTCGGTCCCGCCAAAATTCCGCCGTGGCAAATTCTTCTGTGGCAAGTTGTGCTGCAGCAATAGAAATGCTCGAATCGCGTCAACTGATGACCGTGACTTACCACGGTGGCGGTGTCCTCGCCAATGTCGAGGCACAAGCCGTTTATCTGGGGTCCGACTGGCAATCGAATGCCGCGCTCAAGACACAGACGGGGCAGTTCGATCAATTCCTGACGACGCTCGTTTCAGGCCAGTATATGGACATGCTGACAAATGCCGGATACGGAGTCGGTCGCGGTACGTCGAGTGCCGGAGTGATCGACACGCAGACATTGAACAAGACGTCGGGAATCCCGGACGCAGCAATTCAAAAGAGTATTCAGGCGTTGATCACCGCCAACAAATTGCAAACTCCCGATGCGAACCGTCTTTATGTTGTCTATGTCGAGCCTGGTGTCGTGGTCTACAACGGAAGTGCATCGAGCCAGAACACGTTCCTGGGTTATCACGGAGCATTCGGTGGAAAAACGGCCACTGGTACGGCCGCGGACATCCACTACGCCGTCATCCCTTATCCTGACGGAGTGAATCCGACGCATACGTCACAAGGGTTTTCAACCAGTTTCAGTGAACAGACTGCGGTGACATCACATGAAGTGGCCGAAGCAGTCACTGATCCGAACGTCAACTATAAAAACCTCGGTTGGTACGACGATCAAAACAACGGCGAAATCGGTGATTTGACGCGATTGACCGTCGTTTACAACGGATATCTGGTTCAGGAAGTTGTTGATAAAAACGATCAACCCATCGCGCCAGGGACAGTGACAACGACGACACTGACGGCTCCTCAGAATGTCACGCTGGCCCCCATTAATTCGACGACGGCCAGCCTGACATGGAATCCCGTATCGGGAACGCAGGGCTATCGCATCTTTCAGGTCAACGGCACTCAGTCCGTCTTGTTGGGAACCCTGAGCGCGTCGTCCACATCAGTACAGATTACCGGCCTGACAGCAGGAGCGAAGGCGTCGTTCAAAGTCGAGGCCTACAATGCTTCGACGGTTGCCGATTCCGCAACCGTCAGCATTACGATGCCTGTCACAGGAAATCTGGCGGCACCGAAACTGTCAGCGACAATACTGTCGGCAACGTCTGTCCAATTGAACTGGAATTCTGTTGCAGGCACCGACGGTTACAAAATCTACTGGTCGGACGGAGTTCACCGCTATCTTCTGGGATCGTTCGGGGCTGGTGTCACAAGCGTCAGGATTACCGGTTTGTCCAGCGGTGCAACGTATCAGTTCCAGGTCGAAGCATTCCATGCGTCAACCATTGCGGACTCAGCCTGGGTAACAGTGAATCCGGCTGCACATCAGGTTCAAAAATCGCATATCGCGTCCTCTGTCGAACAGGGAATCATCGGCATGCCGGAAATCGCACGACGTTCGCGTCGCGGATAAGCGGCCAATATGACTCGATGTGAGTGGCACAGAACGAGACATTCATCGAAGGCTCGTCAGGCGACCGGCAGTGGAAAAATTACCGTTCTTCAGCGACCCGTGTTGCGCCAAGAAACCGCCAAATCCATAATACTTTTCCCGAACGCGATTTTGATTGCGACGGGAATCTCAAAATGAGAAAGCCCGGCCTGCGAATCGCAGGTCGGGCCTTTTTTTGTGAGAACGCTATTTCGGAGTACAGCGGTGCGGCAGAGCCTCCGCTGTGATCGCCTGCCTGTTCCACAGTCTGGCGGCCGGAATCACAGTCCTCGTCCGTCGGAAGCGAATCGCGTTCGCGTTTGATCGGCGAGTCGTGTTGCGTAATCGTTTCTATTCGCGAACTGATCTATCGTCAGCGGAAACCGATCCCTTCAATCGTGACAGGTGGTCCGTGAATCATTCGCCATCCTGGGCAAGGCAAGTCCTTATACCGTCTCGGAGTCATAGGCACTTCTCCATTCAGGTTCGGGTCTGCAAGGCGTTCGGGACACAAACAAGTATGCAGTCGAACGGAACCCTTGGCGAGTTTTTTCTGGAATTGCAATCACGAATTGTGCTTGCGAAACGAATGGCCGTGCCGATTTCGTAAGATTCCGCAAAGTCAGCCGAGCCGGTCGAGTCACCTCGTCCGCGCCACCTTTACCACTCGTTCCAGTCTGACAGGTTGCAAATGGGCCTCACGCCGATTCGCTCTCGCTTCGATTTTCTTCGACCGGCCAACCGGGGTTAAGGATCTTCAACGCTTCTGCGGACGACTCAGTCTTGCCGGAAACGGCACTCAGGCGATGGATCTCAACCATATTTCGCAGGAGCGCCGAACGTTGTTCGGCCCGATTCGCCGAACGGGTCTCGCTTTCGGTCAGCTTGCGTTCAAGTTCTGAAACATTCGCCGCGATGACTTCGATTCTGGATTCCGCATCGGCGACTTTCGTATTTGAATCGTTTGTCGCAGCAACCAGTTTCTGTCCCAGTTCCTGAATTCTGAACGATGATTGTTCTTTCAGGGTCGCCAATTGTTGCGACAGTTCATCGATCCGGGCGACTCCTTGTGTGGCGGCTTCGGTGTGATGAGCATCCAGGTGTTGAATCCGTTCGTCTCGTTCCCGGATTTGAGCGTCGCGAGTCTGAATCTCGTGATCGAGTGACTTGCTCGCTTCCTTGATCGTCAGTTCGAGCGATTTGCGAGCGTCTTCGAGGGAGCGGTCGCGTTCTCGAACCATCTCTGCGAACTTCATGTTGGCTTCGTCGAGCAGCGCCAACTTTTGCCGTTCGATTTTCAAATCGGATTCGGTGACATCGTGTTTGAGAGTCAGTTCCGAAACCTTGTCGGCATGGTGTTGCCGTTCGTTCGAGATCGTCTGTTCCGATTCGAGACGCAACGCATCACGTTCATCGATCGCCGCTTCGGCCGATGCTTGCCATTCGGACTTCAACCGATTTGCCTCGGCGATTTCTGATTGCAATCGGGTCACGTCCTCTTGCAACGTTGCGAACGTGACCCGCTTTTCATCCGGTGCGGCAGACTTCGATTTGAAAAACCACGCCATCACAATGTCCTTTTAAATTCGCACTCGCACGATTGGAAGTATTTGATCTGCGTTTATTTGTTTAGAAATCGGGGCCACAGCCGACCATACGAACCGGTCGTTTCAAGCCTCACTGAAACCCGAACAATCTCTCGATATCGAACGACGGGATTCTCGCGAGTTCTGTCGAGTTTCGTCAATCGCGAATGGACCCGGATTCGCACTTTTTGAACTGAACGGGAATACGACCGAAGATCAATAGTACTACCGTAACCAGCCTCGACTGACTTTTCCCTCAAACCTGCACACTGACGCTCAGCCCGACTTCGCTCACAACATGCCTTCGCCTGTCGATTTGCATTGAATTCGGCTATATTCGATCGTGTAATATACTGTGCGGCGTGATTTGAGGTTTCCGTAACGGGTTAACGTCGATCAAGAGGCGAATCACGAGAGTCGTTTCAGCGAACCCTGCCGAAACCGCCATTCCCTGAATGCCTGACGCTGCGATCGGTTGGTTTG
>JANXOO010001511.1 GCA_025353525.1 Schlesneria sp.
CAAGGGACGAACCTGAACGCTCTGATTTCAGATCAGACCAGAACTCTTTCGCAAGGAGCGGTCAGCGCGTGGCCCGATGCGACGAAGTCACCGCTGTTTCGCCGAATGCTGGCGGCGATGGCGAACGAATTCGAGATCCCGCTCGAGACCCCCTTTTCTCAACTGGAACCCGAACATCAACGCTTCGTTCTTTACGGAACGGGTGATACCTGGGTCACATTGCCACCTGATCGATCCGGCACGTCGACCGGCGGCAAGGCAAAGCGAAAGAATTCCGCGTCCGCCGCTTCGGCCAAATCAGCGACATTACCGGGCACGCTTCGATTCCAGTACAAAGGGCTTTATCCGGCGATCGAACAGGCGGCGAGTCTTTCGTACGACTACCGAACGAAATTGTACGGTCTGGTCGGCGAAGTCCCCTGCTCGTCCTGCAATGGAAGCCGCTTGAGGGATGACGCGAGTGCGGTCAAGCTGGCTGGCAAATCACTGAAACAGCTTTGCGATTTACCGCTGAGCGACGCACTGTCATTTTTGAGCGACCTGAAACTGACGGCACCGCAAAAGAAGATTGCGGGCGATTTGCTGGGCGAAGCGACATCGCGTTTGCGATTTCTCGTGGAAGTTGGCCTGCACTATCTGACGCTGGCTCGCACGCTGCCAACGCTGTCGGGGGGTGAGACGCAGCGAATTCGACTGGCAGGCCAAATCGGTCGCGCACTGACGGGCGTACTGTATGTTCTGGACGAGCCGACGATCGGATTGCATCCTTCCGACAACAGCCGGCTTCTGTCAGCGCTGGTCAAACTTCGCGACCTCGGCAACACGATCATTATGGTCGAGCACGATCGCGAAGTGTTACAAGCGGCTGATCGACTGTACGACTTCGGGCCTGGAGCCGGTCGATTCGGTGGCACGATCACCGCTCAGGGAACTCCTCGCGCCATCAAACAAAGCGACCTCTCGTTGACCGGAAAATATCTTTCCGGACGAGAAGACATTGTAATCCCCGCACGCCGACGAATGACTCAAAAAGGAGGGCAAGGCGAGTCAAATGGCGTTCGCCCGGTGCCTCGTTCAGGACCCGCCGCAGCCATTGAACCGGTCCCGTCATCGTCCAGGATCAACGACTTTGAAACACCCCCCGGCGGGGGCTGGATTGAATTGCTCGGGGCACGTCAGCACAACCTGAGAAACGTCGATCTGCGAATTCCGCTGGGAACACTGACGGCGGTGACGGGTGTCAGTGGCAGCGGAAAAAGTTCGCTGATCGAAGACACACTGGCACGCCTGATCGCGCACAAACTGCACCGGGCATCAACGCAACCGGGCCCATTCGACGAATTGATTGGCCTGCAGTACCTCAGCAAGCTGATCGTCGTCGATCAGCAGCCGCTTGGAACAACTCCCGCTTCGAATCCGGCAACGTATACAGGGACATTCGAACATATTCGCGAGTTATTCGCGCGAATGCCCGATGCCAAAGTACGCGGGTATAGCGCCACTCGGTTCAGTTTCAATCGAACGGGCGGACGCTGCGAAGCGTGCGAAGGAAACGGCCAGAAACTGATCGAAATGCACTTTTTGCCCGACGTGTGGGTCGAATGTGATGTCTGCCACGGACAGCGCTACAACGCCGAGACGCTGACGGTCAAGTACCGCGGCCAAAACATCGCGGATGTCCTCGCCATGTCAATTGGCAAGGCGCTCGAACTGTTCGACAACATTCCGAAAATTCGTGGTCCGCTGTCGGTACTGGCGGCCATCGGCCTGGATTACCTGACGCTTGGCCAACCTGCTCCGACCCTGTCGGGCGGCGAAGCACAGCGTGTGAAGCTGGCAGCGGAACTCGCTCGGCCACAGACGGGGAAGACACTGTATTTGCTCGATGAACCGACGACGGGTCTTCACTTCGACGATATTCGTAAACTGTTGAAAATACTCAACGGACTTGTCGATACGGGAAATACGGTTGTCGTGATCGAACACAATCTCGATGTCATTAAAACGGCAGACTGGATCGTCGACCTGGGACCTCACGCGGGTTCGGAAGGCGGCTGGATTGTCGCCGAAGGGACTCCCGAAGAGGTGGCCCAGGTCAAAACGGCAATCCATCGCAGCCTGACCGGCGAAATTCTGGCAACCGTTCTCTCCAAACGCGAACGCGGTGATCGCGAAACGTTTGATGCTGAGAAGGCTCGCAAAAAGCAGGAAGGCGATCTCGACCCGACAAAGATCGGTGCCGACGCGAAGATGCCGTGGGAGATTGACGGACCCAAGTGGCACACGGTCGACGGATTGGCCAACAACGGTCGCCCCCGTCGCTGGAAGGGATCGATCCTCGCCGCGATCATCGAAGCCATTGAAAACATCGGCGAATTCGGAGCCACCAACTGGAACGAACGCAGCACTGTCGAAGTCGTTGCGAAGACAAAAGGATTCGGCTGGTTCCTGCACGCGCATACGGGCGATGAATGGCTGCTGACGCTGAAATTCCGCGTCCCGAAAAAGGTGTTTCTGGAAGAGAATCTCGCCCTTGGATTGAACCTGCCGGATGTCAACGACATGGACGACATCCCCGTCTATAACCGTCAACCGCGCGTCCGCATTCGCCCGTCCACGAACGGACCATTCGAGGATGTGACGATCTCGATCATTGACGCATCCGACGTCAGTACGAGTGCCTTTCAGACATTTTTTGCGATGGCAATGAAGTCGTTTGTCGACCGCACCCAACCGGAAGCATTGAATCTGGAGGATCTGACCCCATGGAAGAAACTCGGCCGCAAGTGGCACCAGATGCGCAAGGGATTTCTTCAAGGGAAAATCGAATGGGAACCGAACATTCTGGATGAACTCGCAACGCTGATCGAAGAATTGAGTCCCGGCGCAATCGCCGACTGGACTCAGAAGGTGTTGGTGAATTACACCGCCAACAACAAACCGGTCGCCACGATCGTCACGAAACGACCGGCAAGTCTCGATTTGTCAGTCTTCGTACCGACCGGCTCAGTTGAACTGGGTCAACTTGCCAGCTTGGGAATCGAGGCCCTGATCGTTGCACACAAACCTGGCATCGATGTGATCCAGTTCGGCTTCACGCATCTCAAACAAGTAACATCCCCTGCCCTTCGCAAATTGTTAAAAGGGCTTTGGGCAGAAAACCTTTAGTCGTCTTCGACTTCATACATTCCTGTCCGCT
>JANXOO010000645.1 GCA_025353525.1 Schlesneria sp.
AAAGCGATCAGGCACAAACATCCGGCAACGAACAGACGCTTGCGAATCAAAATCGAGGCGGCGAAGGGCGATTGTTGAAACATGTAAACGATCCTGTTGGCTTTCAGAAGTCGTACTCCCCGACACGCAAAAGCAAGCGGAGAGACGTGCGTACCCGTAGCCGAACATTAACGTAAGGCCCGAATTCGGGCAAACCCAAATGAAAAGCGATCTTCGGCCCGGGCCTCTGGATGTGCGCGGGTCACCAACCCCGCACGGGGACCCGACCGCAGGTCTCCTCGTCGCATTTCCTCGTTCCAAACGGTTTTTGTGCAGGGAATTCGGTTGATTTGAGTCGCAGAAAAGACTGAATAAAACAGGACGCGGAAGACCAAAAACAAGAGGAGTCCGTCGGTCGATGACTCGTGCGAGGTCAGAGACTCGCCTACAACCGTGACCCGCGTTCAAACAGCCGAATGAGTTGGATCGCCGAACTATGTGATATAGAAGTTCTTCACGAGTCCTTCAAACTCGACCAACCGTTCGTTGTCAATTCCTGCCAGTTGGGCTTCGGACCTCACCCAATCAAGATCAAGCTGATTGGCATTGGCGAGAAGTATTCCGCGAATGTCTTCCTGATCCAGTGGGCGAAATGCAATGAGTTTCAAAAGCAGCAGTCCTTCGGCATCGGCAACCCGAATCGTGCCCGTTCCGAACGATTCCAACTTGCCTCGGTGCAAAACATGATGAAAGGCGGGAACAATGGCCTTCAACAGATCGATCTGCACGCCGTTCGGCCACCGAATCACCAGAATTCCATCCGCAGCCCATTGACGAATTGCCGCCACCTCGTCGATATTGCAGCCGACTTCAATCATCGATTGCAACAAATCCGGCAATGAAAGGGCGGGAATATGCAGCAAAAAGTCTGCATCTTCCGTTGATCGTTTGCTCCCGCGAAATGCAACACTCAGTCCCCCGATCAGAGCGTAACTCAGTCGTCGTTGCTCGAAGAGTTCCACAACCGAAGACACAGCGTCAGTCAGTCGCGCCGCCATCGGCAGGTTGCCTGGCAAGATGTCGCTGGATGAATTCACGTAAGCACTTGTGTCCCTCTTCTTCGCGAAGCTGCCTCAATCGGTCGCGAGCTGGTAATTTTCTGGCTGTGGAAGCGAATAAATCGACGGCGTTCCAGATTCCGTCCAATGCCTGGATCCGCTCGAAGTAGCTTAACGACCGATCTGCTTCGAGCAACTTGCGCAGTCGCTCGATTTCCGACGGAAATTTTATGGGAACTGGCTGCATTGTGTTTTCCCACAAGTTATCTGCATTCATCCAACAGGATAACTCAATCTCGGAACAACCGCCACAAAACTACACTCCAAGAACTCGCAAATCGCGGCGAGAAATCGGAATCGTAGTGTGCGTTGTGAGCGTTGTGAGCGGTCGGAGTCCCGCGCACAATCGGATAGCCGCGAGCACAACCGGGGGCGGATTTGACTCGTCGAG
>JANXOO010000039.1 GCA_025353525.1 Schlesneria sp.
GGGAAATCGGTCGATGGGATTATCGCGGTTAGGCCGATTGCAAGCCTGGATTCCCGATGAAGAGAGATTCCTCGTTAAAGTTGCCGTTCCTTACCCGAATTGTCATCATGTGGATGATGTGTCCGCAAGGTTTTGACGGGTGTCGTCGCTCGTCGAATCGTTTTATCGTGTTTTCACGGACTCAACGGATTTCGCTCAAGGTCATTTGATGAAAGAATCGCTCAGCCTTGCACTTCTCGAAGTGAATAACTTCGCCCCGTCGTTCATTATCGCGGACGCCTGTTCCAAGGCAGCCAATGTCAGGATTCTCGGCATCGAAAGTACAGACGGGGCGGCGCAGTGCATCAAACTTGTCGGCCCGATTGCCGACATTCAGGCGGCAGCAGAACGTGGGGCCGAACTGGCCAAAACGATGGGAAGTTCGGCTTTTTGGTCTGTCATGGCCGCGCCGCTGGAAGTGACCCTGCAATTGACGGACTCGAAACCCGTTTTAAGTCCGTTACTCGGTGTTTATGACTCTCGCAAACCTGGAAAGAACGTAATGTCGACAACGAATGCACTCGGATTGCTGGAAACTCAAGGTCTTGTTGCGGCTCTGCATGCGACGGACGATATGTTGAAAGCGTCTAACGTAACGCTGGCTGGTAAAGAGAAAATCGGAGCCGCCTATGTGACAATTATGATTCGCGGCGATGTCGCCGCCGTCCAGACCGCGATTGAAGTCGGAAAACAGACCGTCGAGCGACTGGGTGGGAAACTGATCCTTGCCGATGTCATCGCCCGTCCGCATGCCGACCTTGCGGCGCTGCTCCCGTCGTAACCTGTTTCTTCCGCTTTCCCTAGCTCAAATCCCGTTCGCTCTGCTAGAATCCGCCCCCTTCGGTTTCGCAGGCAGGCGAAGAGCTTCTTCGTCGGCGGAATCGGAACGTTTTTTTCCTGGAATCGGGCTGCGAATTGTCGCAACTTCTTTCCACGGTGGCGGTTCGAGGCGTCCTTGATCGCGACCGAAGACAGTACGGCGGGAATAGTATGGTTGATCGGAATTTACTGCGCGAATTTGACATCAGCGACGAAGAACTCGAGATGGCGGCTGACATCTCTCTGGCGGAAGCCGAGCACCTCGAAGAGGGAAGTCTCGACCATCTCTATAACCGCCGGGACGAAGGTTACGATGTCAATGCCGTCCTGGAAGGGACAGTCGTTCGCGTCGAAGGCGAAGAAGTTCTGATCGATATCGGATACAAAAGCGAAGGGATCGTGCCAATCGACGAATGGGACGTCCCTCCCGTCGCGGGCGACAAAGTTTCTGTACTGCTCGAAGAAATCGAAGACGAATTCGGCCTGATTCTGCTGTCGAAGAAAAAAGCCGACCGGATCCGCGAGTTGGAAAAGGTCATCAGCACCCACAAGGAAGGGGATGTTGTTGCCGGAAAGGTTCTGCGAAAAATCAAGGGAGGGTTGCTGGTCGATATCGGCGTCAACGTCTTCCTGCCCGCCAGTCAGGTCGATATTCGCCGCCCGCAGGACATCGAATTCTATCGCGACAAAATCATCGAATGCCTGATTCTGAAAATCGACGAATCGCGACGTAACATTGTCGTTTCGCGACGCCGGTTGATCGAACTGCAACGCGAAAAGATGAAAAAGGATTTGCTGGCTGAAATCACCGAAGGTCAGTTGCGCAAGGGAACGGTCAAGAACATCGCCGATTTCGGTGCGTTCGTCGACTTGGGTGGAATCGACGGCTTGCTGCACATCACCGACATGAGCTGGGGTCGCATCGGCCACCCTTCCGAAATGGTGAAGATCGATCAGGAAGTCGAAGTCAAGATTCTGCACGTCGATCGCGAAAAGGAAAAAATCGCGTTGGGCCTCAAGCAAAAGGAAAAGAGCCCCTGGGACAATGTCGAAGCAAAGTACCCCGTCGGAACGAAGAT
>JANXOO010000061.1 GCA_025353525.1 Schlesneria sp.
TGCCGACATGTTCGACAAAATGACAGAACGATTTCAGTCAGATAAAGCCAAACTGGCACGCGAGGTCGAAGAACGAAGTCGGCAAATTTTGCGAAACGAGCGATTGGCCGGCATCGGCTTTTTCGCTTCGGGGATTTCTCACGAAATCAACAATCCTCTTCAAGCGATCGGTGCCGCCGCCGAATCGCTGACCAGCAGGCTTGGTGATGGTTCGCTGGGTCAGGAACTGCCCGCCGATGATCGCGAACTGTTAGGCACTTATCTTGGCATGATCGAACGGGAGGCGACTCGTTGCCAGCAGATCACATCCCGCGTCCTCGACTTTGCTCGCGGCACGAACGGGCCAAAATCACGTCAGGATCTGACAAAAATTGTGTCCGAGGTTCTGGATATGATCAGTCACATGAGCAAGTTTGACAATTGCACGATCGTCTTCGACCGGACAAAGCCACACCCGATCGATGTCAGCGCAGCCGAAATGAAGCAAGTCATCCTGAATCTTGTGGCGAACGGCCTTGAAGCGATGGACGGCGCGGGAACGTTGACATTGAAGATTGCCGACCTGGTCGACGAAGTCGTACTCACGGTCACGGATGAGGGCTGCGGAATGACCGCTGCCGTCATCGAGAACCTGTACGAACCATTTTTTACCGACAAACAAAACGGCAAAGGAACAGGCCTGGGCCTGTCGATCACGCACCGTATCGTCGGCGACCACGGCGGTCGTATCGAAGCAAGCAGCGAAGGCCCTGGTTGCGGAAGCACTTTCAGGGTCCATCTGCCACGATGCGCCTATCCCGCCAGCATTTCCGCTGCCTGAATCACCGCGCTCCCAATTGGCTTGCCATTGGAACTCAGAACAATTCACCTTGATCTGGTTTCGGGCGATATTATTTGCTCTGTCTCCGGCTCATAGTAATTCGCGTCCGAGATCTCGAACGACATTCCGCACGACTTGCATATTGACCGTCGTCCTTTCCGATCGAACGGAAGCACGTATCGATGGCCGCAAACATCACAAGCGGGGTACAGATCCATAGTTTGCCCGTCGAAACAATCGATTGAATCCGGTCGGCAACGACTTGTTGTTTGATCGAAAACGGGGCGGGAACAATCCGATCGAGGTGGCCTTTGACTGAATTGACCGCACGGCAGAGTACTCGATACCAAGTGAGCACTCACGGTAGTAATTCCGGTGACGGAAGTAAACCCGGCGGTTCGGGACATGTTAAGTTCACTCTGGAGATTATCGTGCGTTTCACTTTGCTCCGCGATAGAAATGTCACATCTCGTCCCCGATAGAAATGTCACAATGGTGTCGTTTCCAGGGATTGAATGTCAAAGCTTCGATTGAGTGAGAAGGAGCGACTTCGGTCAGGGATTTTATTGAAGGTGAAGTCGGGGGGAATGACATTGACGAAGGGTGCGGAGCTTCTGTCATTGAGCTATCGGCAG
>JANXOO010000067.1 GCA_025353525.1 Schlesneria sp.
GCTGACCGCCACTCGTTGAGCCTCGCAAGGCGAATCGCTGAGGCCATAGACGATCGGATACTTTCCACGAGTGAGAATCTGTGCGGCCCGGTCGTAGCCTTCTTCGAGCGAAGCGGGATTGCCACCGATCAGGCAACTGGCACGGTCATCGTTATGATGATTCAGAAACCATGCCTTGCCGAGGACGCAGGCCCGTTTCGCTTCAATGATGTGATCATCTTTCACCGTCAAATCGATGTCATCGCACACGCAGCCGCAAAACGTGCACGTGGCATCCTGGATGATTTTCAATTCGCCAGGAATCGAGGCTGTCGCCGCGTGAGCTTCAATCGAGGAACTTGTCATGAGTACGTCCTGTGAAAATGAACCGCATCGCAAGGCAGAGCAGAACTAGCACATCAACAATTCATTCGACTCAATTCAGAACCCTGATTCTAAACCGCAATGGTCCTGTCACATAGGTCAGCTCGAAAACATATCCGCTCGCGGGCTACGCTTTGCTGACCAGTTCCATCTGCACGTCCATCCCTTTGCTGGTCGGCATCCCCGAACCGTGAGTGTCGCCGCCCATCAGGCGGCTCGAAATATCGCCATAAGCGATAAACAGCATCCCTACCGGGAGTTCGTCTTTTTTCGCGGGTGCAATGCAGACCTCGACGATCTGGCCTTCTTCGCCCGTCAACCGCACCCGGTCGCCAGTGGCAAGCCCCAACCGCTGCATGTCGCCGGGCGCAACTTGCAGGGTGTTGATTTCCCGTTGATATTTTTCGAGGAACTTTCCCTCGCTGATTCCGCAACCCTGGTCGCTTGTTCTGCCAGGAATCAGAATAAAAGTTTCGGCCATTTTGACTTTCATCGGTGTAAGTACGACACAGTCTCCATCAATCCGCCCGCTTCCTGTCCATCGTCCACGCGCTCGGCTTCGAGGTAATGGCGCGTTGTTCGCGTTGCTCGTCCGTAACACATTTGGCCGATGTCGTCGCTCGTGCCCGGCAATTCGACGGGGACATAACTTCGGTCGGTTCCGCAGACCCAACCCGCTCGCGTCGATTCAGATTCGACCATTACTTCGAGCGAGCGGCCCAACAGTGATCGGTAGTACTGTTCTGCAAGATCCCGTTCAAGTTCTTCCATCCGCGTCATCCGCGTTTGTCGAACGGTGCCGTGAATCTGATCGGGGTAAGTGGCAGCAGGCGTTTCCGCGCGCGGGCTGAACGGGAACAAATGAATTTTCATGAATCCCGCACGACGGCACGTTTCCATGGTTTCTTCAAACTCGGCGTCCGTCTCGCCTGGAAAACCGACGATTACATCCGTCGCGAATGCCGGGTTGTCGAGCACGTCGCGCATCTTTTCGAGCTTGTCCAGAAAACTTTCGACCGTGTATCGTCGCCGCATCCGGCTCAGCACGGCATTCGAGCCACTTTGGAGTGCCGGATGAAATTGCGGGCACAGATGTTCGCAATCGGCCGCAGCAGCGATAAAGTTGTCGTCGACTTCTGCCGCTTCGATACTCGATAACCGCATCCGCCAATTTCCCGAAATTTTGTCGAGCCTTTGCAGCAGATGAGGCAACCGGAACGGCGTTTGTCCCAGTCGTCGACGCGACGTATCAACGCCGTAATGCCCGACATGAACGCCCGTGATAATGATTTCCCGATACCCGTTGTCGATCAATCGCCGGACTTCGGCTTCGATATCATCGGGCGAGCGGCTGCGCAGGCCAGGCCGCACCTGAGGGATAATGCAATAGGTGCAACGCAAGATGCAGCCGTCTTGCACCTTGACGTATGCCCGTCGTCGCCCTTCGAATCGGCTGATTCCCGTCGGCATATCGACAATCCCGTGACGGGCGAGGATATCGGGCAATTCGCGTTTATCGGTCACCACTTCAAAAACCGACGGAAGGCGGGCTACCGCTGAAGAATCCCGGGTCGCATAACAGCCCATCACCAACGTTCTGGTGCCCGGATTGTGTTTGGCCAATTGCCGGATCACCTGCCGGGATCTCGAATCGGCGTTCGATGTGACCGTGCAGGTGTTGACAACGCAAAGGTCAGCCGTCTCGTCGTCGAGGGCCTCACGAAACCCGTTTCGTTCGAGCGTTTCCAGTACGAGCTGCGTCTCGTACTGATTGACTTTGCATCCCAGTGTCACCAGGCGACAGAGTTTTTCTGACATCGGTGCCTCGATTACAGAAAAATCGTTTATCGTCGTCGCGAATCGTCGCGTCGATGTCCATCATTTCGACCACGATGATGCCCGCGCGATTCGTTCGGCGGCGTAATCACGAGGTAGGAAATGGCTTCCTCCCAAGTGGGCATTCCTTCGTAACTGACGGGAGCAACGACTTCTTCGTCCGGATCGTCCGATTCCACTTCCGATTCTGAATCGTCGTCCTGAACCTCGTCATGTTCGTCTTCATCATGTTCTTCGTCGTCATGTTCGTCATCGATACGGTCGTCGGACTGAGCGACTTCCGTATCGTCTTCGTCCTGCCCGGCAGCCGGAGCCGATTCGGGCCGTCGTCCCCGACGACGACGTCGACGGGGTCGACGTGGTTCCCGTTTTTCGTCCGGCTCGTCGTCTGACGCCTCGGATTCGGTCGACGCGTCGTCGGTTTCTTCCGCGACTTCCTGATCATCAGGTTCTACGTCCTCGTCCGATTCAGCGCCGCGTGACACTGTCGATTCAGCCGTCCGTCCGCGTCCACGACGACGACGACGACGGCGGCGGGGGCGACCATCTTCGTCTGTTTCGGTGTCCGACGTAGCACCATCGAGTGGCTCGGTGTCCGAGGCTTCGACTTCCTCATCTTCCACTTCGGCAAACAGGTCCCCTTCAAAATCGTCGGAAGCAGGAGCTCGCCGCGCCTGAACAGGCTTTCTGGCCGGGGGTTCTTCCCTCTTGCGAGTGGCCGGAGCTGGTCTTGATCGCGGTGCATCGGCAGCCTCGTCAACTCCAGAACCGAAATCGTCGCCGACAAATTTTTCAGGAGCCCGGTGGCCTGAAGCCCGTTCCTGGGGCCGCTCGCCGCGACGTCCTTGTGCTGGCCGTTCTTGTGCTGGCCGTTCCGAAGAAGGGCGTTCGACCGGAGTTTTCTCCGGCGCAGGCCGATCTCCATCAGGGCGGCGCTGGCGAGGTGGTTGCTCGGAACGTGGCGGACGTTCGCGCCGTGTTTCCTCGCGCTGTGACCGGCTTTTCCGCGATTCTTCGTCATTCGAAGCGACGGGATCGCGATCGGATTCAGCAGCCCGTTGCGGACGAGGTCGATCAACGTTCTCACGACGCTTTTCTTCGCGGCGTGGTGGTTCGTCGCGGCGTGGTGATTCCACACGCTGCTGAGTCGCATCCCGACCTTGGGACTCATCGCGGCGAGGTGGCTCGTCACGGCGGGGTGGCTCAATACGGCGGGGAGGTTCCTCACGTGTGCGTGGAGCTTCCGGTTCTGCGGACCTTGGCCGAGGCTTTTGTCCGCG
>JANXOO010000071.1 GCA_025353525.1 Schlesneria sp.
CTTCATGATCGTTTCGGCAACCACGGGGTCGATTCCGGGAACCAGTTTCTGCAAATCTTTAGGTGCAACGTTGATGTGCTGTACCACTGCCTCGAGCGTTTCTCCGCCCACCCACGGGAGCTCCCTGGCATACATTTCAAAGCACGTCACCGCGAAAGCGAAAATGTCGATCCGCTGGTCTGTCCGCTGCCGTTTGATGAGCTCCGGAGCCATATAGATAGCGGTTCCTGTGCGATTTCCGGGTGCCTGATACTCAGGAATATTTGGAACGACGAGTCCAAAATCGATCAGCTTGATTTTGAGAGACTGGTCGACAATTACATTCCGGGGGCAGATGTCCCGGTGGATCCAGTTTTGTCGATGGAAGTATTCAATTGCTTCACCAAGTTCCAGGATAAATCGCAATCGATTCTTCTTCATCACGTCGTTCTGCACGTCGATCAAATAGCTGAGCGACATCCCTTCGACGAATTCCATGACGAGGAACTGCTCGAGGTTGGTCGTGATCCCGTGCTCGAACGTTTGCACGATATGCGGGTGCTTGAGTGTCACCGCAATCTCACCTTCGGTCGGTTTTCTGCTTTTCATCTGCAAAAATCGCGATTCGAGGCGTTTAGTTTTCTCGAAATCAAGAATTTTCAGAGCAACTGTCTTTTCGACGCGACGGTCAACAGCGCGCCAGACTTTGGACATGCTTCCCTGCCCAACGCGACTCACCAGCTGAAACCGGGAATCGATGGCGACCTTCACGACTTTCGGTTTGCGTGTCAGCAGAGATTTGAGGAATTTCAGCATCTGACTCCGCCGTTCCTCGTTAGCAATCTGAGGCAATCCCGATGTTAAACCCCGCAGTAATCGATCAGGCGAGATATCTCGGTCCGTAATTCCGGACGAGGAACGATCCGATCAATGAATCCGTGTTCGAGCAGAAATTCGCTGGTCTGAAATCCTGCGGGCAGATCAATCTTGCATGTGGCACGTACGACGCGCGGGCCCGCGAATCCGACGAGCGCCTTGGGTTCAGCAATCGTGATGTCGCCCAGCGAAGCAAAGCTCGCAGCGACCCCCCCCATCGTGGGGTTGGTCAGAACAGAGATGAACAATCCGCCAGCAGATTGGAATCGCCCCAGGGCGGCGCTGACTTTACCCATTTGCATCAGCGACAGAATCCCTTCGTGCATACGGGCACCTCCTCCCGAGCCGCTGACGATGACCAGTGGCAGTTTCAGGCGAGTCGCTTCTTCGACGGACCTCGTCAGCATTTCTCCAACAACCGACCCCATGCTTCCCATGATGAACGAAGAATCGGTGAGCGCGAAAACAAGTGGACGTCCTCGCATGTACCCTCGACCGGCGATGCAGGCATCGCGCAGGCCGGTTTTTCGCTGTTCCGCGACGAGGCGTTCCTTGTACGGTTTGGAATCGACGAACTCGAGCGGGTCTTTGGGGCTCAGGTTGTCGAACCATTCTTCAAAGCTGTCTTCGTCGAGCAATTGCCGTATCCGGATTCGACCCGGGACAACAAAATGATGGTTACAATCGGGGCACAGATGCAGATTCTGCTCGACCTGTTTTCGGTACACGGTATTCTTGCACGAATCGCACTGGATCCATAACCCTTCGGGCACGCCGCGTTTCTTCCGCGGCGCATCACCGTTGTTGTGAACATCGCGTTGTTGAGGAGGAGTATCTGAACTCATCCGCTCGGATTCCATTCTGTTTGATACGGGAATTTTGCTTTTGTGGCGAAGTCAACTGCAACACAATAGCAGGATTCAGGCATTTTCTGCAGAAAACCGCGTTTTCAAA
>JANXOO010000078.1 GCA_025353525.1 Schlesneria sp.
CACAGACGACCGGGGTCGTGAACCTGGCTGAAGAAGGCCTTGCCCTTCATTGCACGCCATCGGTGAACGCCACGCTGAAATGTTCGCAACTGACCGTTCTGAAACTGACCCGGATACTCACTTTGAAGCCAAGCGAATAACGCTTTCGCCTGCAAGCCAGAATTCTCCGTCAACTGCCTTTCAACCACCTCCCACACCGCCGAAAAGGGGTCGATGCGGGTCCGCCAGTCGTGACGTTCTGACAGTTCGCCCGGCATCCGTTGTTCCCTCCGATACTTACGGGCCGTCTTCTCATCCATTCCCGTCTTCAGCGACGCAACGGATAAAGGAACGCGACTCGACGAAAGAAAAAAGAGCTTACGTACTTGATCGTCCCGAGTCACCGCAATTTCCCATTTTCCGGAAAATTGCAATTCCTGCATCAAAGGACAAAATCGGTGACAGAACCGGGAATTCTAATTGTCGTCGCCGGGAATTCTAATTGTCCCTGTACATGAGGGAACGGCTGGACGCGAAGATATCCTCTGGTATAGGAATTCAATGCTCTTTTTGGTCAGCTTGACGTTTCTTCAATTGTCGGCATTGTCCAATCCTTTAATCAGCCCGCTGAGCATTCTGGCGATTTCTTCGAGATTTGATTTGAGAGAATCATGATCTGGTGGGGTTATCAGATTACGGCGAGATGCCAGTTCGAGCAACGGAACGCATTCCTGGACGGATCCCCGCGCAATGATGAAGAAGTTACGACGGTCTGGTTTGGTGAATCGACCGTTTCCCTCAGCGATATTGGCGGCGATTGAAAGGGATGCTCGATTGACCTGATCTGACAGAAATCCATAACCGCGCGGGAAGTTTTCGGTTTTTGAACAGATTGCGTCTGCAAAATCGACGGACTTTTGGTAGACGAGCAATTTTTCGAAGGCGAACGCCATCGGTTCATGCCTGCAAATCGGGATTTAAAGAGAAAACAAAGGCGAGAAAGTAGTGAGTAGAAAGTAGATCGCGGCGAGCGGTTCTGGCCCTTGAGCCAAACTGCTTCTTTCCGTCTCCTTTCTCCTTACGACTCTCTACTTTCTCGCCGCTTCATTTTTTGGCAGTTCAGGCCAAAAATGGAGGCGGGGGGAATTGAACCCGCATGTGAAAATGAGCAAACGGAAAACAACGACAAGACTTATGAAAAGTGCCGTACCAGCGGCGCTGCAAATGCGCTGCATTTTTTGAACACTGGTAGACAAGCGGTGGCATTCGCTGACGCTGATTTGCAGATGGTGGTTACTCGATGGGACGCAT
>JANXOO010000084.1 GCA_025353525.1 Schlesneria sp.
CAGGTAGCTAATGAAGATTTTTTCCATTGTTTCCTCGAATCTTTCGTTGGCTGAAAGTGACGCAATTCGGCAATTCGCCTACGCGCATGGCCGAATTTAAGCCGCTAAGTTTTGGAAATCTCCGAAAAGAAAAAAAACACCTCAGTTTGCGGACAAGACTCTGCAGGTCAAGGATGAGTATAATCTCGACACCGCACGAACGAGAATGGGCAGTGTGGGCGGATAGTGCTCCATTTGACAGCAAGACTCAAAATCAGTTGATAGGTGAAAGTGTGATTGAGGCTTCATCAGCGGATGCGTTCGAGCCATCGTCGCGTTCATCTGACGTGGTTGTCTCCCCTTCCGATCCATGCCGCTTTCCGGTTGACATTTCGCGACCAATCCCGCTGGTCGAACCAGGTATTACGTTGGGAACATTTCGCATCGAAAGGCGTTTGGGACGAGGTGGAATGGGCGAAGTCTGGCTCGCCCGGGAACAACTTAGCGAACACCGCGTCGCCATAAAGATACTGCACGACGGGGTGATTCATCATTCCGAGGATTTTGATTCTGTCAAAGCGATGTTTCAACGACTGCACGTTTTGGAACATCAGAATATTTGCCCACTTCAACTGCTGGGGAACGATCCTCGATTCGGTTACTACCTCGTCATGAAGTACGTTGAAGGAGTGGACCTGTCTGCCTATCGACGGAAGCAGATGGAGTTGTTTGGCGAATTTCCGCTCTTTGACGCTGTACGAGTGCTTGCCCCGGTTGCACGGGCGCTCGACTATGCACACGGGCAGAGGATCTCCCATTGCGACGTGAAACCGCAAAATATCATGGTCAGCCAAGACGGTATGGCGGTACAAATCGTCGACTTTTGTCTGGCCGCTGAAATTCGCACCACCGTTCACGGAAGAAAGAATTCGCCGATCAATCACGGGGGAACGCGTTCTTACATGTCCCCCGAACAATGGCTAGGTGAACCGCTTGACGGGCGAACGGATCAGTACTCCCTTTCCGTTGTCGCCTACGAATTACTGGCGGGACGTCCCCCGGTTCAATCCAATGACCCTGAATTCCTGCGTAGATGCGTCCTCAACGAAGCTCCTCCACCGATCAACGGCGTTGGTATTGATGTCAACAGCGTGTTGCGAAGAGGGTTGGCCAAATCAATACACGATCGATTCGATACTTGCACTGCCCTGGTCAACGCGCTCGACACCGCGATTGGTCGAGGACACTCACTAGGCTTACCTACAGCAGCTTCCATGTCGTCCAATGCGCGCGCTGATCGGCGAGAAAGTCATCCTCAGAGTTCAACTCCGGTCGAAAAGGAATCGAATCTGGAACTCGTCGACGACGATGCTTCAAATGAGAATATCAATACTCTAGAAAAACGCACTGCCGAAAT
This sequence comes from Schlesneria sp., assembly GCA_025353525.1. Lineage (GTDB taxonomy): Bacteria > Planctomycetota > Planctomycetia > Planctomycetales > Planctomycetaceae > Schlesneria. Next base: position 1,397 of record JANXOO010000084.1, read on the forward strand.
ACGTCCACGGCAGCGAACGGGGAAATTACGCGATCGAATTTCAGAATCACGATCGCCCGGAAAAATTGAAGCAAGGCGATATGAAGAGGATCACCACCACATTCGAGAAATACACCGGAACGCCACCGTTTGGCTGTGGATATTGGGGGGAATCTTCCTCGTCGCGTTGATCATGATCGTGTGTTTTGCGATCATTTTTTTGCTGGCTCGATCAAATGCGAAGAATTACTCACCAGAGCAGCAACAGGAGAATGCTCAACCGCTGCACTCGGAATCGCAAAATCACAAATCGAATTCCACGGCTGTTCAATCGTCTCTAGAATCATCTCATCCGCCAATCGCTTCGAAGGATGCGACCAGTCTTCCGCCGCTGAGTTATCGATGGAAAGACGACCAAGTCTATGTCTATACAGTCAACATTGATGTCGATGATGGCCAGAATCACATACTCAATACGGCCGGAAAACTGTTTTATTGGGTTGACCGCCAAGAATCGTCAACTGTCTTCTCGATCTATTGTGAAGGCACGCTGAACCGCAAACATCACCGCCGGGAGGCCGATGCCAATGATTTACAGGATGTGAATTCATGGATCGCTCCCCTCCAATATTCGATAAATCGATTGCTAGCAGACGCGGATCATGTGGAGACCGACGCCTTCGGAACGATTCATTCAATCGTCGGTCACGGAGAACTGCCTGAATATTTGGGTGCCTCGACTCAACTACTGATTGAGACGCTCCCTACGAAAAATGAAGATCACTGGTCAATCACGCGCAACTTCCGATTGAATGACCATCG
>JANXOO010000111.1 GCA_025353525.1 Schlesneria sp.
CCACGATTTGACCGTCGTTAATCGAAGACAATCTGATGAAGGTCAACTGGTCGACGTTATTTGAAACAAACCGCCCACTCCCGTCGGCCAAGGCGATGTTGACCCCTCCGACGTGCATGCTGCGAGCCATCGCCGATGTCATTGACGTACCCGTCGTATTGCAACCCATGCCCGCTGCAGCCGATTGAGCCGTACAGAATTCAACGAAGCCAGCGCCCGCAGCCGATCCACCGGTATCTTCGAGCTCGTCTCCGCCGTCACCAAGCGTACCAAGATTCCAGAGTGCGTTATTGGGTGACGGATTATAGGGACCCCGTCCGGCATTCTGGACACTGGCTCCGGGAAGTCCCATGGCCCAGATTCCGCGGGGATCATTGGTGATCAGCCCAGCCCTCAATTCCGCAAACATCATCTGGTTCGAAGTTCCGTCTGTCACGTCGGCGATCCTCGAACCGTAACAGTTCGACGCGAAGGGCGTCGACGACATTCCGTTGACCGTCGAGACGTACCCCTTCTTTTTTGACTTATAGGTGACGCCGAATCCGACGTGATCGTAGTCTTCGTACCCGGCGGATATCCCGTAGTTGCCGCGAGCCCATCCACCGACAGCAGTTCCGTCCGTCGTATCGCCCGGAACGAGCGGGTTGTAGTAGTTGCTGTTGTTGTAGGCATCCGAAGGACAGCGGTAAGCAGAAATGCGTTTACTTACGAGTCCGACGCGCCACGAGTTTCCGTTCACTCCGGCGGGTTCATTCGTGGTCGTGTCCGCAGGACCCTTCCATGGTCCGAACGAGTTGAGATTCGCGGCATTATAAAGGGCCGATTGTTCGATGTACGGTAGAATTGCCACTGCCCAATTGGGGCCGAAGGGAGCGATCAGTTCCAGGTTATCGCTATTTTCTGCGTATGCCCACGGAACGAACGAGGCGAACGGGAAGCGGCCGAAAGTGCTTTCGTAGTTGAACATGGCTAACCCCATTTGTTTGAGGTTATTTTTGCACTGCGTACGGCGGGCCGCTTCGCGGGCTTGTTGCACTGCGGGAAGCAAAAGTGCGATCAGGACGGCGATAATCGCGATCACCACCAGCAGTTCAATCAACGTAAATCCACGGCTTCTTCTTGTTTTCGACACGATACTTTCCTTTCGAGAAAACTGTAATCGACATTCAGGCAAAAAACAAAAGTGTTAAAGCGCACGATCATAAGCTAACAAATGATTAACAGCGTTTGGCGAACGTTGTGTGAAGAATTGAAGTGGATACGGCTTGCGGGATTGAAAGAGTCATTCATCGAAACCCGGCAAAAAAAAAACGCGAAATGATCTTCAATATGCCGCATGTCATTGGATGCAATCGATTGGAAAATGTCACGGCAGATGACTTGCGAAGTTTGCAATGCATTTGCGTCCCGTGATGACGCCAGGATTATCCTCGCCGGGCGGGTCGCTTGTTTGTGGTCATACAGACATCTGCGACCTTACCCGATTCTTCAATCGCCATGTGGAATCGCTGCTCACCTTCGAGGCGGTGGACGGTCATGTGATAAGCGGCGCTGACGACGGCCAGGTAGGGTCGATCTTCGGGCGTTTTGGGAATTCGAAGCTTGCCCCACGAGCCATCACCAAGGTACAGCACTCCGTTTTTATCTTTCATTCCATTCACGAGCGGATGCGATCTTTTGAATGTATGGTCGTGATGTTCCAGGACGACATCGACGTTGTATCGTTCGAACAGCGGTGACCAGTGACGTCGTTGTTCTTCACCTGTTCCCGTCTTTCCATTCACTCCCTCGGAAGGGCGATACGAAGGATACGCGGGGACGTGGTTGACGGCGATCAAATGTGGTCGTTCCTGTCGATCGGAAAGAGTCCGGCGCAACCAGTCGGTTTGCTCGCCTCCGATCGGTTCGATGTGATCGGTATCCAGCAGGACCACGCTCAGATAGTCGCCGATATCGACGACACCATAAGTTTTCTCTGCGTAGAAATGATCGAAGAGGCCCAGGTACTGCGGCGAGTCGCTCCGTTTCGTTTTGTAACCACCGTTGACTTCATGATTCCCGATGCAGGTCAACATGGGAATGAGTCGACCTTCGACGTCGATCATGTTCTGGCTGTAGTTCTTCAGGAACTTTGTAAAAGTGTCAGGCGATTTCCCGTTGTCGTAGGCCAAATCACCTGCGATGAGCGCAAAGTACGGTTCCTGTTTGGCAGCCAGAATGTTCGTGTTGATGGCATGCTGATCGATCCCGCAATCGCCTCCCGAAACGAACTGAATCGTATCCGTTGCCTTCGCCGGCATTGTCCGAAAGCGATAGGACTTGACAGACTTCCCGATCGAAAACCGGTATTCGGTTCCCGCCTTCAATCCCGATAATTCGCATCGGTGAACTTTCAGGTCGGTGTCGGTGTAAGGCCTCGTGATCGTCTTGCCAATCTGCCATACCGGATTTTCAAGAGTCGCATATTGAATGGTCTCGTCAGCCGTCGATTCCGGTCCCACCCATTGAATTGCGATACTGGATGTCGGGTCTTTCTGCATCGACAGAAAGAGAGTATCGGGAGCGAATCCTGCTGCCGCAGGATTCGTGCGATCTGTGTTTGACACCGCTTCCTCGCCGAATACGGCAGAATCAAAAGAAAAATGGCCAAGCGAAAGCCCGGCAGCAAGTCCGCCTAACGATGTTCCGAGAAAACGGCGACGATCCAATGATGACATCAGCTATCTTTCTATCCACCGGGAAAGAGTTAACGCGGCACAGGCACGCGTGCCGGAACCGGACAGGTTTTGAAATCTGGCATCGCAACGCAGCGTCAGGAGAATTCTGCGACGGAATTGATTGTCTCGTTGGAAACGAATTTTTGATGAACGAATTGTGAGAAACCGATGAAACGGGAAGGGCGAATGTCGAACGTCAAAATACTTCGCGGACTGAATCGTCGTCGCAAATGAGTTTTCCAGGCTGCTTTTGTATACTGGAACCGTTTTGCGGACGATTGTGTCTGCGATTTGGTGATGCACGATTCAAAACAATGTCGAAAGTCCTTCCATGCCTGCTGTCCGTCGTGCGCTGATCAGTCTCAGCGATAAACAGGGTCTGATTCCGTTCGCTCAAGGACTCGTCCGACTCGGTTTCGAGTTGCTGTCGACAGGAGGGACCCGCAAGTCGCTCGAAGTGGCAGGTGTTCCTGTTCTTGATGTTTCGCAATACACCGGCTTTCCCGAAATGATGGACGGACGGGTCAAGACGCTGCATCCGAAAGTTCATGGTGGATTGCTGGGACGCCCCGATCTGGCAGATGATGCCAAATCGATGAGCGATCATGGCATCACTCCGATCGAACTGGTTGTCGTGAACCTGTATCCGTTCGTCGAAACGATCGTCCGGCCGAATGTCACGCCTGACGAAGCGATCGAACAGATCGATATCGGTGGACCAAGTATGCTTCGATCGGCGGCAAAGAACCACAAGTATGTTGGTGTCGTCACCAGTCCGGCTCAGTATGACCGGGTCCTTGCTGAACTCGAGCGCGGATCGCTCAGTTTCGAATTTCGGCGAGAACTTGCCGCGACCGCATTCGAGATGACCGCACGCTACGATCGGGCGATCGCCGACTATATGTCCGGATTGACTTCCATCGGTCCCGAAGGCAGCGATCGTGATTTCCCGGCGAACCTGACGCTGGCCTACGAACGTCGATCGTCACTGCGATACGGTGAGAACCCGCATCAGCGAGCGGCGTTCTACGTCGAGTCCAATCCACCTCCGTCGACGCTGGCGGCTGCCAAAACGTTGCACGGGAAAGAATTGTCCTACAACAACTTGCTCGATCTCGATGCCGCGATGCAGATTGTTCGCGAATTCCGGCAGCCGGCTGCAGTCGTCATCAAGCACAACAATCCCTGCGGCTGTGCAGTCGCAGAGACACTGGCCCAGGCATACCTCAACGCCGACGCCGGAGATCCGGTCAGCGCATTCGGTTCGATTCTGGGGTTCAACCGCGAGGTCGATGCGGCAACGGCAGATCAGTTGTGCGCTCCGGGACATTTCATTGAAGCAATTGTCGCTCCGTCGTATGCCGCCTCAGCATTCGAGAAATTGACCACAATTCCCAAATGGAAAGCGAACGTGCGGTTGCTTGAATGTCCGGCAATGCTCGAGCCGCGTCCGGTCAGTCAGGAGTATCGTCGCGTGACAGGCGGAATGCTGGTTCAGGATCGCGACGAAACACCCGAAGTGACAAACGAGTGGAAGGTTGTGACAACGCGGACTCCGACAGCGGACGAACGGGCCGATCTTGAATTTGCTTGGCTTGTTGGCAAGCACGTCAAATCGAATGCAATCCTCTTCGCCAAAGGAGGGCAGGTGCTGGGTGTCGGAGCGGGTCAGATGAGTCGGCTCGATTCAACGTTCATCGCAGCATTCAAGGCGGATGATCGGGCTCGCAGTGGTGTTTGCGCTTCGGATGCGTTCTTTCCGTTCCGTGACGGGATCGACCAGATTCACAAGGCAGGCATTACCGCTGTGATCCAGCCGGGCGGATCGAAACGCGATGACGAAGTGATCGCCGCGTGTAACGAGTTCGGCATCGCCATGATCATGACCGGACGAAGGCACTTCAGGCACTGACGGACTCGGGCAGGGGACACCGGGCACACCGCAACGGGGAGGAATACCTCCCTGCCTTGAACGTACCGGGTGCATCGGTATTGAAGCTGGCGTTCAGGCTGTAGGTACGACAGCAATTGCTGCTGTTGTCAGCGACAGGTATTACATTTCCTGTCGTTCGTCTTATTTGTCGTCCCACTCGTCATTGCTGACCGGTTTTGACGGGGTAGAATCCGCCTTCGAAGGTTTTTCGTCACCCCAATCGATGTCGTCGAAGTCGGTTTTCTCGTTGTTCGACTGTTTTTCATTTACCGAAGCGGGGGGCATTGCGAAGTCGTCATCCATTTTCAGAAGCGCGGGTTCCCCGGCGACTGGCGATTCTTCGGTAAAATCGCCGGTGATCACGCTTCGGGACAGTTTGTCAGCCGTTCCGGCGGTCAATTGAATTGCTGACGACCGACGTAACGGTTTTGGCATCTCGTCACTCTCATCGCTATTCGGACGCGTGGTCCCCATTTCATCGGGAGTCGTTTCGGCGACGAAGGTGTCCAGTTCAGGATTGTCTTTCGTCAATCTGGCGAGTGCCCGACTGGCATCCGTGAGTTTCGGGTCGAGTTTCAGGGCTTCGCGGTACAGTGCTGTCGCCAGAGTCGTTTCACCGCGCTGCTGGTGGATGTAACCGAGACTGGCGCGGGTTTGTGCGCCATTGCCGATGCGCTGCAACAGCGAGAGACTCTCTTCGAGATCCCCTTTGACTCCGACAACCAATGCAAGATTATTTGTTGCTCGCACGTAACTAGGTTTCAAATGCAGAGCTTTACGGAGCATGCGTTCAGATTCGGGAAGATCGCCGTTGAGATAGTAAAAGTAGCCCATGTCGGCCAGCAGGGCGGCATTATCGGGATCGAGTTTCCGGGCGCGTTCGTAAAAGCTGGCCGCTTCGGCATTGCGTTGCAGACGCGTACAAACAACTGCCAGCCGATGCATGTAATCCGCGTTCTGCGGATTCTTGTCGAGTAATTCCTGGTAGATTTCGCGAGCCTGTTCCAGTTTGTCGCGTTTCTCGAAATCGGTCGCTTCAAGGTATCGCGACGCAACGGCCGAAGCGGGTGTTCGCGATCGTGATGCAGTTCCAACCGGAGTTGATGCGCATCCCGATTGAAGGACGAACCCCATCGCAATGAAGCCTGCTGCAATAAACCGCATATCCAATTATCCTTGGAACGTGTCATCGTCAAGAAGTTGACTCGGTGGGATTCCACCAGGATGACGCATCGACGAGATCGACCCAACGTCCTGTATCAATCAACTATCGGCACCGGATGTAAGGTAACCTGAGCAAACTTTGACGATTTTTCCGATATATTCATAAAGAAGTTGCAAATCGACCGGCAGTGGGAAATTTACCGGCTGAATGCAGGGGGCAGGCACTTACGCCGCAGCGGAGCTACTCGAACGGAATGCGATTTTGACTCAAACGTTTGACCGCTAATGCGTTAGGCGCATCACCGCTGTATTTGCTGCGGACTCGACACTCCCCTCACCTCGTAACGTGGTGTGGTGCGGCAGTTACGGTCGGAGTAGTGTAGCGAATGCAAATTTCGTACAGGGTAAGACTTAGCCAATCACCGTGGCCCCGAGTGAGGTGTTTCGTGGAGCGACCCACGGATCGAAGCGTTCACAGAGGAAAGAACGGGCCATGTATTGAGCTCCGATAACCTCAGTTTGTGGTGTCCGACCTTGTCACAGCAAGGGGGAGGCGAAAGTGATGTCGAACGATCAAGGCGAGTTCGAAATCTCCCCCACGGAGTCAGAGACCACGCGCACGGTTGGAAATCCCGGCGCGCCGGGACTGGGAGATCCCGGAAACATCCCCGTCTTCGGACGTGGATCGTCGGAGAAGGTGAGATGCCGCAATGCCGACAAGCACGTTTCCGGGAAGTCAGACAGTCTCGTACGTGGGCTGGATCATCTCGACCGTCACCTCAGTCAGACGCCACGGGAACGCAACTGAAGGCCACGTTGCTCAGGTCGCTCGGCCAACCGTGACAGATCATTGGTTGAACCTGCCAACAAATTCCACTCGAATCATTGAAACAATCCAAACGCACCTTTGCGATTGAATCGAATTAAATGCCGTGTCACCGAGGGATCTTCATGCCGCTTTCGATGATCGGCGGAGCCATGATTCCCCGAATGTTCATGCCCGCGTGGATGCAGTCACTGAGCGTCATCAGCCCAATCCGCTGGAATATCGAATCGATTGAAGGAGCCATCTGGCGCGGCTATTCACTGATGGAAATGGCGATACCCTGCGGCGT
>JANXOO010000134.1 GCA_025353525.1 Schlesneria sp.
CGGTTTTGTCGCGAGCCTGGCGAAGCCAGGTGGAAATATCACCGGATTCCAAGGATACGAACCCGCTATCGGTGGAAAATGGCTTGAGTTGCTTAAAGAGACCGCGCCGCAGTTGCGCCGAGCAGCGGTCCTCTACAATCCGAATATTACTGCCAATGTCGCGTTCCTGCGCGCGGCCGAAACCGCCGCCGTCTCGCTAGGGATGACTGTGACTCCGGCTGGGGCGCATGATGCTGCCGACATTGAACGCACCCTAACGGCATTTGCGGGAGAACCGCATGGCGGCGTGATCGTGAATGTGTCGTTCAATGCCGAGGCGACGCGGCTATCGCGATTCGTCGATGAAATGCTCAGCGTCAGCCAAATCGAATCCGGTTCGATGGTCTTTGATCTGCGGGAGACCGATCTCAAACGGCTGCTTCAAGACGTTGTCGATCATGTTCGACCGCAGATGGACAAGAAGCAGATCACGTTTGAAGTCAAGTTGCCAGCAAAATTTCCCGCATTGCGATTGGACAAGGACAAGTTTGAATCGGCTTTGATCAATCTTCTTGGTAACGCCGCGAAGTACACTCCTGAAAAAGCCACAGTTCGATTTGAAGTGCAACTCCGAGGTCAGTCCATCGATTTCGCCGTCAGTGATACTGGCATCGGGATATCAAAAGAGGAACAGTCTTGCGTCTTTCAAAAATTCTTTCGCAGCAGCGATGCTCGAGTTCGTGAAGTGGATGGCAATGGCCTCGGACTGACATTTACTCAGGAAGTCATTCAGCGTCACGGTGGCCGACTATCCTTGCAAAGCGAACTCAATCAGGGATCGACGTTCACAGTCACGTTTCCCCTCCCCGAAGCGGGAGCTCGATGATGTTTACCGTTACACAGCAGGGAGCGGTCAGCGTTGTCTCGGGCAAAGAAACGGTGACGGAGCCAAACCTGGAAGAACTGAATCGGGTTTTCGAGCAATGCTTGATCGCGTCGTCACCGCGAGTTGTTCTGAATCTCGCCGAAGTTCCTTTTTTCGACAGCCTCGGTCTCGAATGGCTTCTCGACATCGCCGACCGTTGTCTCGCGCGTGGCGGTCAATTGCAAATTGCCGTGCCCGGTTCGCTTTGTCGGGACATTCTGAGCGCCACCGGAGTCGGCGATCAGTTTGAGCGATTCGACGACGTGCGATCGGCTGTGAGGAGTTTCACGCGATGACGACGTCTCAAACAGTTCCAACATTCACGCCGCATGTGGCGCATTCGAGCCTGCTGAGCCTCACTGAACGCGTGAATTCCCAGTCGAAAGGGATGCTCGGGGAACGACTCGTTTCCACCGGATTAATCACTCAGGCCGAACTGGAAACAGCGCTCTGTGAATCTCAATCCAAAGGCCGACGACTCGGCGAAACATTCTTGCAGCTTGGCCTGGTCGACGAAGAAGAATTACTGCCGCATGTCGCGGACCAGTTGCGAGTTCCGTCCGTACGATTGCGACAAGGTTTGGTCGATCCAGTCGCTGTGAAAGCGATCCCCCGTGCCAAGGCCGACTCGTTATGCGCGCTGGCACTGTTTCGCGTCCGCGGCGTGCTGACGGTCGCGATGTGCGAGCCTCAGAACCTGCTGCATCTCGACGAGCTCGAACGAATCACCGGGATGCGGGTTCGTCCCGTGTTGGCACTGCGTTCCGCGATCGAGGCGCTGCTGCCACGTTGTTACGACGACGATTTCCGGGTCGACAGCGTGACGGCTGACCTGACTGCCGATGCCGTCGAAGTGTCCCCAGACGCTTATCATATGGACCTGCAAGCCACACAAGAGATGGCAGACGAGAGCCCCGTCGTAAGTCTCGTCAACTATATGATCGTCCATGCGACCCGCCAGCGGGCGAGTGATATTCATATCGAGCCCGGTGCGAAGCACACTTCC
>JANXOO010000163.1 GCA_025353525.1 Schlesneria sp.
CAGCGGAAGGGGGAGGAGCAGGCGGAAATACTGCAGGGGGGGGGGCACAAATCAGCGGAGGTGGCTACGCAGCCGGTGGTCAACGATTTAGCGGCGGTCCGAAAAGAAAGAACAAGCGACAGGTCTTCGATAACGAACGAGGCAAACGCCTCGATCGCCGCAAGGAAGACGGAACACCCGACGTACAGGAATGAGTGATGTGCTGGAGTTCTTCGCTGGAGTTCACCTTTAGCCTGTCTTCCGAACGTGGAAAACAGGCAGCTTTTAATTGTGATATTGTGATTGGGACAAGCAGTTTTTACAGGGGGGCGGGGCAGGTTTGTCTTCACGGCGTTCAGGGCAGGCTCAAGCCTGAACTCCAACCAGGACAAGCTCAAGCCTGAACTCCAGAGAGGACCCTGATGAACGATCAATCTCGTCTTCCTCGACGCACTTTTCTGAAAGGGGTTGGCGCCTCGCTGGGGTTGCCGTTGCTGAATGCAATGTGTCCTTTAAACGGCTGGGCTGCTGGAACTTCCGGTTCAACCGGGGTTCCCAATCGGCTGGCGTTTGTCTTCGTTCCGAACGGAGTGATCGTTCCCGACTGGACTCCCCAGGGCGAAGGCCCGAATTGGCAACTTTCGCCGACACTTCAACCGCTTGCCGGCGTCAAAGATCGGCTTTGTGTCGTGACCGGATTGGCTCAGGACAATGCTCATGCCAAAGGCGACGGAGCAGGCGACCATGCCCGTTCTGCCGCAGCCTTTCTGACGGGCGTTCATCCTGTAAAGACCGATGGCGTCGACATCCGGGCAGGAGTCTCGGTCGACCAAGTGGCCGCCGAAAAAATCGGCTCGATGACCAGGCTCCCGTCGCTTGAACTCGGAACCGAAGGAGGCCGGAATGCCGGACAGTGCGATTCTGGCTACAGTTGCGCGTACTCCAACAATATCTCGTGGAAAACTCCGTCGACTCCGATGTCCAAAGAGATCAATCCGAAACTCGTTTTCGAACGCATGTTCGGGTCGGCCAGCGATCGGGAATCCGTAAAAAATCGCGCAAAACGCGACTTCTACCGCAAGAGTATTCTGGATTCGATTGGCGACGATGCCGAGAAGCTGTCTGCGAAGCTTGGTCAAACGGATCGGCGGAAACTGGATGAATATTTTTCGAGCATTCGCGAGATTGAACTGAGAATCACCCGCTTGCAGTCGGGTCGAGAGAAACAGACGATTCCTAAAATCGAACTGCCGAATCAGATCCCGCGAGAACTCGACGATCACATTAAATTGATGTTTGATTTGCTGGCGATGTCATTCGAAACGGACACCACACGGGTGGCGACGTTCATGCTGGCCAATGAAGGGAGCAACCGCAGCTACCCGATGGTCGGCGTCAACGACGGGCATCACCAACTGTCGCATCATCAGAACAAGGAAGACTTCATCGCCCCATTGAAGAAAATCGACAAGTACCTGGTATCGCACTTTGCCAGATTCATCGAGAAACTGAAGAACACTCCTGAAGGCGATGGCAGTCTGCTCGATCATTCCATGATTGTTTACGGTTCGGCAATTTCAGATGGAAACCAGCACAACCATAACGATTTGCCGATCCTGCTGGCCGGATCGGGGTCAGGGACAATCGCGACAAACAGACATCTGGTTTATCCAAAGAATACGCCGCTTAACAATCTGTTTCTTTCGTTGCTCGACCGAATGGAAGCGGGTGTCGATCAGTTGGGCGACAGCACAGGTCGGCTCGATCGACTGAACGTGTGAGTTCTCTTGATGCATCATCATTTCATTCCAACTCATTACTTTCGATCCCTGGGTCCCTTCGCACCGGTACTACGGGTACGTAGCGGCGATTCGATCTCGACGACGACCGTTGATGCGAGTGGTAGTGATCTGAACGGAGTCAACGTGACTCCGCGAGGGAATCCCCAGACAGGTCCATTCTACGTCGAAGAGGCCGAGCCGGGTGATACTCTGGTGGTGAAACTCGACCGAATTCAGCCGAATCGGCGTTCCGGTTGGGCGAGATCGGTCGTGGCACCGAATGTCGTCGATCCTTCGTTCGTCAAGCAACTCCCTGACGCTCCGCTGGCCGAATGGTCCGTAGATATCGATTGCGGTACGGCGACGCTCGAAAGTCCCCTGTCAAATCTCGGACGGCTCACAATTCCGCTCGAGCCAATGCTGGGCTGTTTCGGGGTCGCACCGCTTCGTCAGCAAGCCATTTCGACCGCGACATCCGGCGAGCACGGCGGCAACATGGACTACCGGGGGTTTGTCACTGGTACGACGGTCTTTTTCCCCGTCTTCGAGCCAGGCGGACTTTTTTTCCTGGGCGACGGGCACGCTGCCCAAGGGGACGGTGAGATCGTAGGGACGGGGATTGAAATCTCGATGGATGTCACGGTGACGTTGAGAGTCCTGAAGGGGAAAACAATCCAGTGGCCGCGTGGAGAAAACGCAGATTCGATTTTTACAGTGGGGAACGCCCGGCCGCTGGATCAGTGTTTGCAGCATGCCACGACGGAGATGTTGCGTTGGCTCGAACAGGACTATGAACTCGAGTCGCTTGGGGCAAATCTGCTTTTAAGTCAGTGTGTGCGCTATGATCTCGGAAATATGTTCGACCCGGCTTACACGATGGTCTGCAAGTTGCCAAAGCGATTTCTGAAATCGGGGTAACCAGGGCGACCGTCCGGGGTTTCTATGAAAACGCGAAACCCGTGTTTCCATCGACGCCCGGTTTTTTTCCCCCAACCGGGGAAAAAAGCTTGACACTATCCGTTGCGCGGTAAAATACCCGCAGACGCAAATTCGTTTTGCCTCAACTTATTCCGGTGGGAAGACAACCCACGTCAGGTCCTCAAGGCCGAATTTTGGCGTCGACTACCCCCGCTGGGACGGCTCTTCCCCCAGCGGGGGATTTTCGTTGATGGGCCCTTTTTAAGGCGACCGGCAGAAACTGCGATCACGCGGGTTCGACTTTTCCTTTGAATCAGTCCATTCTCGACTTGTTCATGCGGTCCAGACGAAAACAGGGAACGTGGCTGCGGGCGAATCGCAGGATGATTCAGGAATTAGCCGGTCGCCTCTCACGATTGTCTGAGAATCCGTTTGCCAGCGAGTTCCTGGTTTTTCTGATCGCCGCCGCTGATCTCGACTTTTCGACAGGGAATACCGGATGAGACATTTTCTTCTGACGCTGGTGTGCGGGCTCGCCTTCGCAATTCCTTGCGGTGCCGGTTTCATCAACGCTCCGTGTCCAAAATGCGGCTGCTGCGAGCTGAAGCGGGTTTGCCGGGTTGTTGCCGACGTGAAGAAAGTCACCGAAGCCAAATACGAAGTCATCGAAGAGGAAGTCTGCCTGCTCGGAAAAAGTTGTTCCGAAGAACGAGTCGTGGCAGACCCGTGCTCACCAGGTGGCCAAAGGTGCGAGACCGTTCAATCCCCACGATGTGGCCGTGTCGTCTGCAAGAAGAAACTGAAAAAGACGACAACGACTGTTGAAAAGCCGATCGCAAAATGCGTCGTCGATACTGTCTGTTGCCAATGCGGCAATTGCTGTCAAAGCGGAAATTGCGGCCAATAAGAACCGGAGCAACATTGACCGCCGTCCCTGTGGTTCGCTTCAACTTTCGACGATATGTCGTAGGGTAACAAGAAGACTTTTCACCACAAGGCACAGAGAAGACAACGAGAAATGCGATCACGGGCGAAGGTAGACATGCCGGTCTCCGTTTGCCATACGCCCATCGCTGCCGAATTTCCAATCTTCCGCGTGTTCACACAAATTGGTCCGAACGGGATTTCGTTCGACATCACGAAGAACCGCGTAGAGATGGTCGTCGTCATCGATCGGAAAAGTCTTGAACCGACCCTGACATCAAACAACGACGACCTCGCCAAGGTCCGATTGAGAACGTGAAAACAATGGCCACCCGGTGCGAGTGCGATGAGGCATTTTCAGGAATTATCATCGACGCGACCCTGAATCAAATCAATGAGCTGCGTTCCCTTTTTCCGTCCCCCGTTGCATAAGTTGCTCCAAGTCAGGATGGCCTGCAAGTGCTGTCGCAGGGCTTTTTTCTGCTGTCGCGAATAGAATTCGACACTGGACAGGTCTTGACGGCGTGTCTCAGCCATCTGCAAATCCGGGAAACTGGTAAC
>JANXOO010000168.1 GCA_025353525.1 Schlesneria sp.
GTGGAAACTTCACCTCTGTGGCCGACCTCGAATTGCAACTCCGGGAATTCATGGCATATTACAACGCCACGATGGCGCACCCATTCGCATGGACCTTCACGGGCAAGCCGGTACAAAAAGAAAAACGAGCAGTTTTCGTCGCACCACATCGACGCCTTCAACACCGGAGAACCCCGACACCAGCCGAATGCGACGACTCATGTGCAGCTATTTAAGGGATGCGGCACTAGCGCCTCGTGTCGCTCGACATGTCATCGGCAACGGGGCAAGATCGACTCACCAGGACCGTTCAAAGTTGTTTCCTGGGGAACGTCTTCTGATTTGATACTCGGTGAGAGTGTTTTTGCAATCGGAAATGCCTACGGGTATAGCGGAACTACGACATTTGGAGTCATCAGCGGAATGGGCCGTGATGTTGACGCGGATGGGACTCTCACTTACAGGAACATGATTCAGACCGATGTTTCGATCAATCCAGGCAATAGCGGAGGCCCATTGATCAACCAGTCGGGCGATGCGATTGGAATCAACGTTGCAATTCGAGCAAGCGCCCGGCGAATCGGCTTCGCCATTCCCGGCGACGAGGCCTACAGGTTAATTGAGGACATGATTGCTGTCGAAAAGCTCGACATCAAACTGCCTGCAAAGCGGTCTTCGCAGGCGATGGGATCCGCCCGACGTTTCCACTCAGTTTGCAATGAAGCCAAACTGTCCAATCAACATGTGTTTGAGATTTCGGCCGATTCTGCGTCCCAACTGACCGCAACATTATCGCACGTTCTGTTTAACAACGACGAAGTCAAGAAACTGTTGCGTAATTTTTTCGTGACATCATTCGAGCTGGATCTCGAATTAACGGGGGTCGCTCGTGAGCAAATTGAGCGACTTCATCTCCGAGGGTTCCTGGACTCCGGGCAATTCGAGGACCTTGTCAAACGGACGCCGTACCTCACGATTTACGATGGGAACGCAAGAATTTTCGGTTCTCTCAGGCATCGCGAATTCACGGGTGCTGACGCAACAGCAATTGATACTCGAAAAATCTGCGATTTCTTGAAATGGCATGCGCCACCGAGGATCGATGCGGAAACGGACTCACAATCGAAACCTCAAACTGGACCACAACAGGAAAGAAAGAAACGCCGCGACCTTTGTCAGGACGCGGCGTTTTATTTTGTGGCGATGTTTGCGAGGCAAGAATCATTTTTACTGTTATTCAGTCTGAACGTTGCCGTTATGGCTGACGGAACATAGTGATGACCTGGTCTCCGCCGAGGATGCACAGCTTGAACTTGTCACCAGTGAACTCGAATTCGTAATCGTATGCTGTGCCGTTGATTGTAAATACGACTTTGTGATCCCGCTTCCCCCACGTTCCAATGTGAATGATGTCGTTGGTGGTCTGGTCTTCGTTCGTTGTCCGGTAGAGGAGTTTGAACGATGCATCCCCGTTGATTGCCAGGCCAATCCCGGTCTGTTCCCCGTCTCTGACTCCGAATCCGACCCATGTTCCGATCAGCGAGCCGACGGCCGTGCGATGTCCATTCGGGTTGAAAGTTGTCACTTCTTCATTGGCCGTTTGTTGTACCGGTGGCTGCTGGGCGGTTTGTTGAGCGGTTTGCTGAGCAGGAACAGTTTGTTTAGCCTGCTGTGCAGGAGCAGTTTGTTGAGCAGGAGCAGTTTGTTGAGCAGGAGTGGTTTTTTCGGCGGGGGCAGCAGGCAGCTTTGATGCTACGAATGAATAGCCCAGTTTGGTCAGGTATTCTTCCGAAACGTTCGGCAGGTCGAGTCCAAGGACACCGGCGTGTCGTACGGTTGAGATATCGACCAGGATGTGATTTCCGGCCAACGCACGTTTCATGATCGTATCACCGGCAGCTCTGGCCGACTTGAAGTCACCGTCGAGTTTCGTCGCTTCGATCGGTGCCCATGTTCGTGATTGTGGCAACTTCACTGCGGGAAACGCGTGTCCGCCGCTTCCTTCAAGATGACAGACGACGATTGCTGTTTCCAACCCGGCGGCTTCACACACACTTGCCCAGGTGATGGCCAGGTCAACGCATGTTCCGGCACGATTTCGCAACACGTCTCGTGTGTACTTGATGTGCTGACCGGCATTGCCCTGAGTCAACATTCCTGGCGGTGACTGGTAGGCGATCTTGTTGGCCTGGATGAAGTTGTGCAGGGAGTACATATAACAC
>JANXOO010000172.1 GCA_025353525.1 Schlesneria sp.
ATCCCCATGTCCTTGACGAAGTGTTCGACAAAAAAGCCGGGATCAAAATTGTTGTTCATGATCCGAGGGCCAAGGTTGTTAAGTGACCAGCTTCCCGCCGCACCCGGCCCGACCGATTGCAGCATCGTGGGAAGGTCGAGGCCCGCCTTGTATCCGTACAGCAACGATTCGCAGACTCCGATCATATTGGTTGCGATCAGGATCTGATTGGCCATCTTGGCATGCTGGCCCGAACCTGGCTTGCCCTGATGAACGAGAGTTTTTCCCATCGCCGAAAACAGCGGCTGTAATGCGTCGACGACCGGTTTGTCACCGCCGATCATGATTGAAAGGGTCGCGTTCTTTGCTCCGATGTCCCCGCCGGAAACGGGCGCATCAACACTGAAGACGCCTTTTGAAAACGCCGCTTGATGAATCTCGACCGCCAGGGAGGGCTCGCTCGTCGTCATATCAACCAGCAACGTTCCCGGCCTTGAACCGGCCAGGGCACCATTTGGTCCAAGCAGAACGTCGCGGACATCCTTTGGAAAACCGACGATGGAAAACACCACATCTGATCGCTCGGCAACCTCTTTGGGCGATTCTGCCCACGCGGCACCGCGGGCGATTAATGGATCGGCTTTGCTTTTTGAACGGTTGAAAACTGTCGCGGAATAGCCCGCTGACATCAGGTGTCCAACCATACTGGACCCCATGACGCCGGTCCCGATCCAGCCGATTCGCGTCGTGCCGGGACTGATTGCTGCTGGATTCATCGTCGTCGTTCCGCCGAAAGCTGCTGTTGAAATCGATATCTGCCGAATTGCGGTATGGTCCCGCCATCACCGGACGGGAAATGGCAGTATACCGCCGCCGATTGGTCGCGTCACGCAAGCGGTCAGTCGCGACAGGATCTGCCAGGACCTTGCTTTTCACTCGACGTTGATCGAGTAGTACAGCGAATCCGGTCGCAACCTGATGGCATCTCCTGACTGCCGTGCCGTCGATGCGGTGATCGGCTCCCCATACGAATCGAGCGCGACGACGTTCAGGCGAGCGGCGTCGGAGCGATGAAATCTGACCGTTCCTTCGAGTTGCCGGACGAGCCACGGAGATTCGCCGATCGAAGCGATTCGATACCGACCTCCCTCGACAGGTTCTGAACGAAAACCCGTCGCCTTCTCTTCTGTCATCACCTGCAACAGCATTCGTTTCGAAGTCGCGATCGGTTCGCCATCGAGACTGACAACCACCGCATGAGCCACATCGCGCGGTATCGAAATTGTAACATCGGACAATTTGATCTCACCGGCAACCGTCAGGTTGCCACTCGCCCCCTGAGCGGCTGGAGCATTGATCGTTAGTATACCACGCCCCCAATCCAGCTTCAGTTGTTTTGTGCTGCTGGTCACGGTTTTCGCCTTGTGATCGATATAAGGAGCAAGCGATTGCAACTTTGATCCGCTCTTCGAATGCTTCGATCCGGGTTCGGCAAATGTGACGTGTGTCTTGCCGACGTAGTGAATCAGAGGATCGATCCGCTGCCCCTGCTTCAATGTCGTTCCGGCAGGAACGTCTTTCAACCGCAACTCGTCAAACGCCGCATCCTGGGGAAGCGGTGTCCCTTGCAATTTGCACAGGTCATCGACGGCCAGCGTCACTTCGGCCATCACGCTGCCCGGCTCTACAAGCCCGCGGCGGTAAATCATCGCCGCCGCAGGGAATTGCCCAAATTGCGAGGGAGCCGTCAATGTCCATGGCTGCATAAAATAGCCGGGCTTAACCGACCATTCGACCGCGTCCTTCGCAAAATGAACGATCCCGTCGCTCCCCTGTAATGCGCCGAACGTTGCCAGATACAAAGGCGCTTCGCCGCGATGCCGATTCGGTCGGTTCCATGTCGTTTCGGAAATCATTGATGGCTTGTCGTCGTAATGAGGGTCCATCCCCGGATGAACGAAGAGTGCAGGCTTGCCCGGTTCCTCGCTGTCGAATTTCAATGCGCTCCGATTGACGTACGTATGTCCGTCGCGAATCGACCATTCCGAGGCTTCGCCAGAGTTCTGACAGCCGAAGTACCCATGTCGATCGATGAAATCGCCAGGCGTGTACGTATACTTCTCGAGCGGGCCCAGAACTTCGGGGCTGGCGGTGATCCAGTTCGAAGCTGTGACCATTCCCTTGAAGCCGATCTCGCGGATAAACCGGGTCATTTCGTTATAAAACTTCCGCTGAGTTTCCATCAAAAACCGGGCGGTGTCCTGATCCCGTGGCGACCGATCATTCGCAATATTCCAGAGTGGACGAAATCCGATGCGCCCTTCTCCGAGTGCATCTCGAGGCACTTTTTGACCCTTCCACGCAGCGAAGGCCTTTTCGTATGAGCCATACTTTCCTTTGACCCAATCGCCGAACTGTCGCTCGATGTCACTGAATGGCACGTTCGGGATTCCCTGATCGTTAAACGTCCAGAAGAAGAGTGAATCTTCATTGACCAGTTCGACTCCGAAAACAGCAGGCTCGTCGATCAATCGTTTTCCCGTTGAAGGAGAGGGTGTCGTGAGTAACGCGGACCACCAGCGACGATATTTCTCCTGAAACTTCGCGTTGACGTAAGGGGTCGCAAACGAATGCGTCTTGCCGTCATAGCCGGGAAGCCATTCAAGGTCGGCTGGCGGATCAAACCAGAGCGGGAAATAGATCGAAAAGTGTGTGTAGATCCCCTCCTCTTTCATTGTTTCGACAACCTCGAATGCGCGTTCAATTTTCGCGGGATCGACTTCGCCGCGTTTGTCGAACATGGGGCCGTGGAGCCGGACCAGATTGACGCCGTATTTTGCAAGCTGCCGTGCTTCGAGTTTCAATTCTTCCCGTGTTTTTGAAGCAGCACCGTTCACGGCCCAAAACCGCACCGGCTGACCAGAGTCACTATGAACGAACTGGCCGTTTTTCGCAGAAATGAAACCGCTCTCTCCTGCACGTCGTTCGTTCAGAAACCGCATGTCGATCACGGAGTTCGGCTGAAATTTGTCGGCTGACGGATCAAATGCAAACCAGTCATTTTCAGTCGAAGCCGCCGCCTGAGAAACCTCGCCCGGTTTCAGCAGTCCTCGTGGCGTGAAGGGTTCTGTCGACAGCACGAAACAATCCAGGCCGCCGTGATTGCTGTTTTCGCCGTTCATACGAAACCGAATCAGGTTCTTGCCTCGTTTCAGGTCAATTGACCCGACTTTCACCCAGGAAATGAAGCGCAGATCGAGTTTGCCATCGGCAGCGATATTGGTCGCTTCTTTCGAAGACCTTTCAAAGTCGATTGGTATCCAGTCCTTCTTGTCGTTCAATCGCCATGAAAGCGTCGATAACGTCGGGTTAGCGCGGACCCAGAATTCAAACTTCCCCGCGTCCTTCGTCG
>JANXOO010000198.1 GCA_025353525.1 Schlesneria sp.
GCGAACGTTCTGGAACCGGCTCTTGATCGTGAGCATCCGCACAAGCAGGTAATCGAGCTTCTGATGCGAGTTCGGCCAGCGCTTTTCTCGGGGCAGGGTCATCCGCTTCGATTTGTACCAGGGTTTCCAGTGCGGCACGACGCGATTCAACCGCTCCGCTCAACTTCGATGCGGCGGCGATCCCTTTCCACCAGTCGCTTTCATATGGAAAATGCAGTTTGCCAATCTCGCACAGTGCGACTGCGTCTTCGGCTTTCTTTTGCTTGAGCCGAACTCGCATCAGAAGCTCGATTACCTGCTTGTGCGGATGCTCACGATCAAGAGCCGGTTCCAGAACGTTCGCCGCTTCGTCGTACTTGTCTTCTCGCAGAAACAACATCCCCAAGACCACTGCTGCGACCGGCTGTTTCGGCTCTTTTTTGAGGACAGCTTCTGCAATTTTCTTCGCTTCGTCCCGCTTCTTGATGAACAACATCAGCCTTGCATAGTTGGCTGCCGCCTTTGGGTCTTCCTTGTTCTTTTCATACGCCTTTTCGATTTGAGATGGTCGCGGTTCGGGTTCTTCTTCAACCTTTTTCAGGCCTGCGACCACCTTGTCCAGGTACTCGCGATACCCGCGTTCAAAGTCCTGCTTGTCGACCCCGAAAACCTCGGGAACCGCCTGGTCGGTCGTCCGGTTTTGACGATAGGCGTCCAGCAATTTGGCCAACGTTTCGTCGCCGAATCGTTCGGCCATGTATTCTGCGTACAGCACGCTCTGGCAATAGGCAAAGTTCCAGTTTTCCTGATTCCCGGCGCGAATGAAGCCCATACTCAGGTTGTCCAGGTTCTTCAGTTCCCCTTTTGGTACCCGCTCGATCAACATTTTGTTCCACTCGACCGGCCGGGGATATCCCTCGGACCGAACGGCGAGTGCTTCGGTGTACCAATGCGGGATGTTGAATTTCGTTTGCTGCAAAGTCAGGATGTGGACGAATTCATGCTTCAAAACTCGCGCCCAGTTCAGCGGACGTTCCATCGAGCCGGGACTTTGCATGGCGATGATGACACCCGTCGACGCTCCGATCGTCTGCACCCACGGAAGGCCAACCATTCTCGCGCTGAACCACTGATGCCCCGATAAACCCCTGGCCGCGTTATAGATCTCGATCTGAGTTCGCGATTCAGGCTCGTACCCGAACAGTTTTGTCAGTTCGGGATACACTTCCTCAAGGTACTCGGCCATATACCGCGCCAGAACCTTGTCGAGTTTCCCGTCGGCCCGGACGACAAAGTGATCGGTCGACACCGAATCGTATTCTTCCAGAACCTTGATCACTTTTCGCATATTGCTGACACGAACGTGATACGGATCGGCCTTGAAGGCATCGTCGAGCATCTGCCTGGCATCCGCTATCTGTCCCGTCTGCATATAGAGTTGGCCGAGTGCATTTTTCGGCTTCGATAATTGCGGCATCAATTCGATCGCTCGCTTAAGCAACGGTTCTGCGACCCCGTGTTGCCGGAACATGTCGACAACCTCGGCCAGAGACGCCAGAAAGTTACCCGGCCTGGGATTCCGTTTTGCGACATCGATCACGATTTGTTCACAACGCGTCGGTGAGTCGAGTTCAAGGTCTGAAATATGATCGAGATGTTCGACAAGCCGTTTCCACCGTGCCGGTTCGGGCCACCCGTCTTGCAGCATCCGCAACGCGGCCAGCAGCGCCAACGAGTCCGTATCGACCGGGTTGGTCTCGAGCGCTTCCGTCAGCAGATTTCCGGCCGCTTCGAAGTCTCGAAAATACAGTTTCGCGGTCGCGAGTGCCTGCAATGCGGCCGGTGCATGCGGCGAAATCGCCAATGCCCTTTTCGATTCCTCTTCGACTTCGTCCCAGTCGTAATCTCCGATTGCCGATCGGGCGAGTTCGGTGTGGACCTCGGCGGCGTTCGGGTTAATCGCCAACGCAGCTTTCAGCTCCGGTTTCCCTTGTGCCTTGTTATATTTTTCGAAGAGCAATCGTCCCGACACGAGATGGGCTTGCCAAAAGGATTTGTCTGCCTTCAGTGCATCAACACCGACCGTGTTAACGCAGAAGTCGAAGATCTGGGACGAACTGTGCCAGCGTGCGTAATGCGAAGCGCCCTGTGCAACGAGAACCAGCGATTCAGGGTCTTTGGGTTGAGCCCGATTATAATAGCGAACGAACCAGCGGTACCCTTCGTCGGCCTTCTTGAGGTCACCCCGTTCGGTAAAGAGTTGCGCCTGAATCAGTTTTGCCAGCAATTGATCGGGATCGAGGGTCAGCGATCTGGCGACACTCGCTTCCGCCTCGGGATAGCGGCCCCGATCAAAATCCATTCTCGCACGTAATGCGTGTAGGGCAGGGGAGTCGTCGTGATCTTTTAAAGCCTCGTCGACAAGCATCTCGGCCGCATCACGTTCACCCTGCGCGAGCTGTGTCTCACATCGCAGAATAGCCAATCGAACCGGGTCCAGATCGGCCGGCTTTTCGGAGGCCAGTGCATCCAGAACTTCGATCGCTTCGCCGTACCGGCCTTTCTGGAAATGGTCGCGAGCCGTGGCGATCCGATCCGATGCGGAATCCGCGGCAGGCAAGCGGCCAGTTCCGGCAACCACAAGTGCCAGCGGCAGTGCGAAAGCGAAGTATGATTTCATAGCGAAAACCAGCAAGGAACAAAAACGGCGAACCCGTTTGACGCTACCTCAACGGGACTAGCGTTGCAATGTGGCCACGTTGTTGGCCGTTCATTTCCAAATCTGCCACATCGAAGAGTGACTTGCGAGGTAGCCCGAAGCGTGAGCGAGGGAATCTCTCTTGAGTTCCGTCGCCTCAAACGGGAAACAGACCAAAAATCAGGATAAACGAGAATCCAAAAACAAAGAAGTTCGCTTTCCTTTGCTTCGGGTCATGAAATGCACCCTTTAAAACGCATT
>JANXOO010000666.1 GCA_025353525.1 Schlesneria sp.
CTCAATGATTTGGTGAGCACTCGTCTCCATACGAGTGGCTTCGATCACTGGAGCGTGATTTTCAACGAATAAACGGTCGAATCAGCATCGGGAACCGGTGCGCTGATGATACGGGATAAATATTCGACGACATCGTCGTCAACGTCTTCGTCATTGTCGAGTAAATCCGGAAAAACGAAGGGAATGGACGGACCTGGATTTTTCAACAGGGACCAGAATTTCATAGAGGCAATGGACGGCAACACTTTTTTTTCTGACGTCGTAGAGGCCTTGCGTTTACCCGCCATTCGAGATGTCCCTCCTGAAACGTCGCCCGATGTGTTCTGGAAAGAGGATCAATTTGTTGAGCCCCTCGCTAACACCTTTGGCGATCCTGATTCCTTCGTTAAACGCCACGTCGCGTGGAGAACGACTTTACATAAAATTCGCGTCCATCGGAACGCCAAACGCGTTTCAACATTCTGCTACGAGTCGAGAATGTCGTCGCGAGAGCTGTGATTTGCTTTAAATGAATCCCTGTCTGATCCACGCAAGTTGGCAGCGTAATACGATGAACGAGCGTGCCATTCACCGAACAATATGCAACGCAGACCTTTCAGGGGGCATTTTTCAAGGCGTTCAATGCATTCAGTGCCGCTGTTGCATCGATTCGAATACGCATTTCCGGATGTTTTGCAGCCAGCTCTTCGACATGCGGGATCAGTTCATTCTTCTGCTGGTCATCGAATTTCGGAGCGAGATCCGCCACCGCTTTCAGAGAATTTTTCACGATCCGGAACTGGTCACCGAATTCCTGCGCCGTTTCAGGTGTGTTTTCGATTGTCGATGTCGACAGGGCG
Organism: Schlesneria sp.; assembly: GCA_025353525.1. Classification (GTDB taxonomy): domain Bacteria; phylum Planctomycetota; class Planctomycetia; order Planctomycetales; family Planctomycetaceae; genus Schlesneria. The sequence goes on from JANXOO010000666.1 coordinate 840, forward strand.
GTTCGCAGAACGGAAAACCCACGGGTTGAACCCTGACGGGCGAGTCCAATGGCGGCATTGATCCCCGTCATCAGATCGTTACTTTCGAGCAGCACTTCCAGTTGGTGTGTGGCTTCGGCAGAATCAAATAGTCCGAGTGCAAACGCAGCCGATTGTCGCATGACAGGTTGCGGATCAGCCGAGATCCGGACCAGCGCTTCGACGCATTGCGTGTTTGACAGCGGTTGGCCCCGTTCCCAGGCTCGTCCGGCCACGTACGACAGTGAAACGATGGCACATTTGCGGACATCAAGATCCCGCTGCGGTTCCATCGCCGATTCCAGTGCAGGGGCGATGACATCCAGCGAATCCATCATTCCCAGGGCTCTCGTGAGAAACTCCTGAATTGCAACACCTTCTTTCGAAGTGGAATTCGAGCGAAGTTCGATCACGAGTTGATCGGTCAGCCCCTGTGCAATTTCGCGGTTGGAACGCAATTTCTGGCCCTGATCGCCGCGACGCGAGTCCTGGTCCAGCACCTGCGCCAGGCCGTACATCGCCCGGTTACGAATCAGCAGGTTTTGACTTTGCAGTTCGCTCACGAGTTTCCGCCAGTCCTGCTCTCCGACAGCGATCATGCCGAACATCCACCAGATTGCAACAACTCCCATGACGATGAGCGCCGGAAAAAGGAACAGCTGAACGATGAAACCCGCCGATGGTGGTTGCACCGGTGGCAGATCGTCCATCATGGGAAGCGAGGCAGAGTCGTGGTCAAATTCGGTCATGTCAGATCCGGTTCTCGAATTGATCGAAGTTCTGGGTGCGACGGCAGTATAGACAGTTTGCCACCCGGCTGGCAGCCAATTGCCGAGAAACTGTTCCTTGTGAGCGGCGGCGAAGTGACCTAGAATCCGCCCCCAACTCAACGAATTCCCGCCATATAAATGGACTTTCGCTTATGACTCGCCGGTTTGTCACTGATCTCAAGGACGGAGAAGTCGTCGACGATGTGTTTCTCGTTTCGGATAAACAACTTCGGGCGAATCGCAACGCCGCGCTGTATTTGTCGGTCGACCTTCGCGACAAAACCGGAATGATCAACGGTCGGATGTGGAACGTGTCCGAGGATTCGTGTTCCGAGATCCAGAGCGGCGGGTTTGTTCGTGTTCGCGGGAAGGTGCAATTGTTCCAGGGGACGTTGCAACTGATTCTGACGCACTGCGATCAGGTCTCGCCCACAACAGTTGATCCTGTCGACTTCGAGCAAATGTCATCGGTGAAGATCGAACAGTTGCTCGAACAACTTCGCCGCGTGTTGTTGGCATTCGAGAATCCACATTTGCGAACGTTGATGGAATGCTTTCTCGTCGACGAAACGATTTTGCACGCACTCGCCGAAACGCCAGCCGGGGTCAAGGCCCATCACGCATATCCCGGCGGACTTCTTGAACACGTGGTGACGCTGTTGAAGTCGGCCGAAAAAATCTGCGACGTTTATCCTGAACTGGATGTCGAGCTTCTGCAAGCGGGGGTGTTCCTGCACGATATCGGCAAGACCCGGGAACTCTCGTGCGATTCGGGTTTCAACTACACCGACGAAGGGCAGTTGCTCGGCCATTTGATGATCGGTGTCGAAATGCTGACCGAAAAAATACACCGTGTGACCGAATTGACAAGCGAGCAATTTCCGCAAGAGCTGGAATGGCGACTGAAGCATATGATCCTCAGTCACCACGGATCCTATGAATTCGGAAGCCCTCGCTTGCCAATGACGCCCGAAGCGATCACGTTGCACATGATCGATAACCTGGACGCGAAAATGCACGAATTCATGCGTGCTATCCATGACGATCCCAATAGCGGGTCGCACTGGACATTGTTTATTCCTCGCCTGGATCGCAAGATTTTCAAGGGGATGAAATCGTAAACCCGGGAATGCCGCGACGAAGCCACGTCATGCTTTGTTTTCGATCCACAGCAGAGTTCCTTCCTTGTCCTGTGCCTTGATGACGTTGGCAATTTCGCGTCGAGCCTCATCGACCTTGGGTGGCGAAACGGTATTCAGAAATTCCATTTCTTCCTTAAGGCTTGCGCGAACGCGTTCAGACAGGTTTTTCATCACTTTCTCGACGATATCTTCCGGTGCCGTTTTGAGTGCCAACGCAACGGTCTTCTGATCGAGTTGCGTGAGCAGTTTTTGGACGGACCGGTCCTGAATCCTCATGATATCCGAGTAATCGTAGAGGTTTTCGTCGATCTGGGCTGCCAGTGCTTCGTCTTGTTCTGCCAGAGCGTCCATCAATCGCAGTCGTTCTTCACGTTCGACCTTTTGCAGGATTCCGATCAGTGTCTTGAACCTCGGATCGACTTCCTCGGTGACAGTCAGATCGATCGTTTGACAGACTCGAAAAACAGCCCGCATCATGTTTTTTGTCACGGACGGGTGGACGCTTGACTTGACGGCTAAAAACATAAAAACGCCCTGACGAGTCTCTGTCGGAAGTTTATCGAGCACCTTTCCGATGAATTCTGTCGGCAATTCTCGCAATACCAGCGCCATCGACCGAGGAGTTTCCTGCTTGAGAGCAACTGCCAGAATTTCAGGAGGGATCTTGATCAGGTCTGCAACCGGATCTTCGCTTTCAACCGGAAGATCCACTTTTGCTTTGTCGTCGTCGCCACGGCTTGAATTGTCGACAATGGAAGGCAACGGGGGCTGATTTGAGTGAATGCGTTCGAGGACTGGTGAACCGCGAAGCGACTCTCGAATTTCGTGCTGCATCTCGCGAAACTCTTGCAACACTGATTCTTCGAGTTGGCTCAGGTTAGGTCGACGCGAAACGGCTTCAATGGCTATTCGAATCTTGTTCGACTTCTCAACACCAATCGCTTCCAGCACCTTCACAATCGAGGTCTGCGGCAAGCGTCGCAAGAGAATCGCCGCTTTCTCGACGTTATTGGGTGGAGTCTGTGCCATCGTCAGCGCGGTTCCGTCCGGGGAAAAATGCAAGCCTCGTTCGCCATAGGCTTCGTGTCATGGCGCACGACGGTCCATTGCGGCGAGCCAAACGAGGTTTACCATTCCTTCCGATTTATGGGAAGACCGCTCTGGAACAGCGGATATTCAAATGGGTAGGAAACCTTCCCGAATTCGGCCACAATACGATTCGTGTCCAACGAAGCCTCCCGTTTGAATTGTATTGGAAAGCGATCATTCCACCATTCTCATGTGAACTGCAACGGTACGGGCCGCAGGGGACTGAACGGCAGACCCTGTTCGATCGAGCGATGGCGGAAACGTATTGCCGCAAGCTGGCCACATCGCACTACGAGAATTTTCCCGTCGTCTCGTGGTTGCTGCCCAAGCCGCTTCGGCAGCATTTTTACAACGTTTATTCGTATTGCCGATGGGCCGATGACCTTGGCGATGAGGTGGGCGATAGCGCAACGTCGTTGGAACTTCTGATCTGGTGGCGACGTGAACTGGATGCGTGTTACGCCGGGGAATCGCGACACCCGGTGTTCGTCGCATTGAAAACGACGATCGACGAATTCGGAATTCCGCGCGATCCGTTCCTGGACCTGATTTCGGCGTTTGAGCAGGATCAAAGGGTGCTTGAGTACGAGACATTCGAACAACTTCGCGACTATTGTCGCCGCAGTGCCGATCCCGTCGGGCGACTCGTTTTGTTTCTCTGCCGTGAACATCGACCCGCGAATCTGACGTGGTCCGATTCCATCTGCACGGGACTACAATTGGCGAATTTCTGGCAGGATGTTGCCCGAGACTTTGCCATCGGTCGAATCTATCTCCCACGAACCGATTGCGAGATGTTCGGCTATCGCCGCGACGACTTCAATGCGCGGCGGATCAATGAATCCTTTCTCGACCTGATGAAATTTCAAGTCGATCGTGCCCGCCAGTTTTTGATCGAAGGACTACCGTTGGTCGATCAGCTTCCCGGTCGGTTACAAATCGATATCGATCTGTTTGCTCATGGTGGGCTTCGGATTTTGGAGAAGATTGAAGCGATCAGCTATCGCGTCTGGGAAACCCGACCAAAAGTCACAAAATTCGATGCACTCGGATTGGTCGCCGGGGCGCTCAGGCGAAAACTGACTCGTCGGCGTTGATAATGTCTCATCGGTGATGTTGACATCGCAATGTGTCCCGGCTGACTTCGCCAGCTTCACGGTATAATGCAATGTTTCCCGAACAGCCTGCTTACGGTTGCGGGTTTTTTCTGCTCTGTTATCGTGTGGCGTACAAGATGAATAACTCCGGGTCGCGACGGCAGACGCGTATTACGGCTTCGTGCGTCGTTTTGCGGGGGCCATTTCGGCCACCGATTGAAGAAGGATATGATCATGGGTTTGATGACTGGCAAACGCGGGTTGGTATTCGGCATCGCCAACGATTATTCGATCGCCTGGGCGATCACCGAGCAACTGCACAAGGAAGGTGCCGAACTCGGATTTACACACCTTCCTGATCGGGATCCGGCGAGTCCTAAAATGGAACGGCGGGTTCGCAAGCTGGTCGATCCGATTGGTGCGAAAATGCTCGTTTCGTGCGATGTTCAACAGGACGCCGATCTCGACAAGACGTTTGCGAAGGCCAAAGAAACGTTTGGCGAAATCGATTTTATCGTGCATTCAATCGCCTATGCTCCGATCGACGACCTGAAAGGACCAGTTTACGGTTGCAGTCGTGACGGCTTCAAAACGTCGATGGACATCAGCGTTTACAGCCTGATGGCGATCTGCAAAAGGGCTCAGGAATTGATGCCGAATGGTGGCAGTATTATTACGTTGTCGTACCTTGGCGGCGAACGGGTGATTCCCGGTTACAATGTCATGGGGCTTTGCAAGGCGGCGCTGGAATCATCGGTCGGGTATCTCGCTCATGAACTGGGTACCAAAAAAATCCGCGTCAACGCATTGAGTGCCGGTCCCATCAAGACACTCAGTTCGTCGGCGGTTGGCGGCTTTGACCTGATGCTCAATATGTACAGTGCATTGTCGCCCTTGCGGCGAAATGTCGAAGTCGAAGAAGTTGGCAAGACGGGGCTCTATTTGCTGAGTGACATGTCGACCGGTGTGACCGGCGAAACGCTGCACGTCGACAGCGGTTACCACATCATGGGAGCTCCTCCGCTCGACGCCAGAATCGGCTGATTTGCGGGAGGAAAAATGTGCGGACGAATCAACCTGTGGATGTCCTCCGCCGAACTGGCGGAGGTCTTCGAACTGTTTCGAGAACCGGAATGGTCCCCGAGATATAACCTCTGTCCGATGCAACAGATTTTAACTGTCCGCATGCATCCCAAAGGAGTTCGGCTGGCCGAACCAACGCAGTGGGGACTGGTTCCGAGCTGGACGAAGGGTCATTCGACCGGTCCGCCACTGAATAACTCTCGCAGCGATACGATTTCGATCAGGCCGGCTTTCCGCGAGGCGTTTCGTCGGCAGAGGTGTCTGATTCCGGCCAACGGCTTCTACGAATGGAAGCATCTGGACAAAAAGACCACGCAGCCGTGGCATATTTTCAGGAAAAATCGGCAACCGCTCGCGTTGGCCGGTTTGTGGGACCACTGGCAGACTCCCGACGGCGATACGCTTGAATCCTGTTCGGTGATCACGACCGATGCCAATCGGATGATGTCGCTTGTTCACGACCGAATGCCCGTCATCCTCGATCACGAGCGTTGGGTCGAGTGGCTGAGTCCCGAAAACGAAGATATTGAATCCCTTGCGAAACTCCTTGTCCCTTGCCCTGACGATTGGCTGGAACGGACTCCCGTCAGTTCGGTTGTGAACAACGTTCGCCATGATTCACCGGAATGCATTCGGGTCGTCAGCGAAACACGAACGCTATTCTGATTCGGTGCATTTTCCGGAAAAAAGTTCCGACAAATTCCTGTCGAACAAAATTTGATCCCGGTTGGGTAAGGGTAAATCTTTTGCCCCTGAATCAGTTTTCGTGTCGGGGCCAGGATCGAATAGTAGCAGGAACTATCGGGACGTTTTTTTCGATTTCCGTGGGACGGCGGAGGGAACCCGACTGCCAGGCGGGAACTATGTGGCGTATACTCGCGATGGCGGTCCGCCCGTTCCATGAGATTGCGTTGACGGTTGGTTGAGGCTGTTCCGCTGACAGACTTGGGGGATTCGAGGATGATTCTTCTCCGAAGAGAGCGCTCGACGGCATCAGGGCAAATGGCCACTGCCAGCGTCGTCAGTCCGGCAAGCAAGCTATTACGCCATGGCGATCAGTCCAACATCAATTTCGACATGAGCACCGCGACAACACGTCGTCATTATCCATATTTAAGATCAATTTCCGGAGTGTTGGCCGCCGCCATATTTTGTTTGATCGAGATTTCGTTTGTGGCCTCAAATGTCCGCGGCGAGGAAAAAGCACCTCCCGATCCTGCTGCGAATCCCGCCGAAAAGGTTGGAGAAGTCGGCAAGGAGTTAAAGGCGATTCAGGGGGTCATTCGAGGCTTATTGGGGCAACGCGAACCCGCCCCCGTTCCTCGGGCAAATCGGAAACGAACTGTTCGACCAGGTATGCCTGGCAACGAAGAATCAAACGACGCGCGTGATCCTGTCGAAAGCCGGGCTCCCCACGACGCGAAGGTTGAGCAACTTCTCTCCGTCGCGGAATCAGCCGTCCGAAAAAAGAACTGGAAGTCGGCTGTCGAATTGATCCAGCGTTTACTCGATCAACCCGAAGACTCGCTGCATCGCACAGCAGACGGGCAGTGGAAATCGATTCGAAGAACGGCCAATCGGATTCTCGGCCAACTCCCCGAAGCGACGCTTGCCGAGTACCGGGCGCAATTCGGTGGATTAGCGCAACAGCAATTGGCGGCGGCCAAACGAAGTCGCCAGACAGCCGATTTCGTCAACGTGGCAACCCGTTTCTTTCACACAACGGCTGGCTATGAAGCCGCTCATTATTTGGGGTCGCTCCATTTTGACCGATCCGAATTCGGTTTGGCTGCGCGCTGGTTTGAAGAGTTGGCAGCATCCCCATCGACGCTTAATCGCAGCGACCCCTGGCTCATGCAAGCTGCCATGGCTTTAACACGAGCGGGTGATTCCAAAGGAGCCACTGCGCTGCTGGGCCGATTGTCGCGAGGGCCGTCGACGCTGGTCACAATTGGCACCGGACAGGCCACCGGACCTGAATGGTTAAGTCGTATCCACGAAGACCTCGCACCCCAATCCGTTGCTCTGGCAGAATGGACGCAATTGTACGGTAGCTCGGCGAGAATCGGCACGGCTGTTGGCGGTGATCCGCTGCTGTCGCCGATCTGGTCGCTGCCACTTACATCGAGTCATACAGTTCGGAACTCATTGAAATGGCTTGTGCAGGATTTGCAGGACCAGCAGCGAGCATTGATTCTTGCATCGACGCCGCTGGTTGCCGATGGAAAAGTAATTTACCGCGATTTGCGAGGGGTTCGAAGCGTCGACATCGAGCAGGGGCACCCGATTTGGGAGAGTGTGGAGGGTTCGTCTCCGGAACGGATTCTGGGAGGGCTTCCGCCACAGCAGGTCGATCCGCAGGACGGATGGCGATTTCGTATGAATCCGTTCCAGAATCAGGGCGACTACCAGGGGCTATCGGCGGAAAACAGCCCGCTCGCCAGCCTCCTGTTTCGGGATGGAACGTACGGATTGATCAGCAGCGATGGAAAGCAATTGTTTGCGCTCGAAGATCACGGCATCCTTTCGCGAAATCAGGCTGGTCAACACTGGGGCTGGGACGGAAATCCGGAACCGCAAGACCCGTTCGGACTACCATGGAAGACCAATCGGCTGGTCTCATACGATCTTCGTACCGGACGGCAATTATGGAGTCTCGGCGGGAGCGAATTGAAAGAGTCGTTCGATCTGCCGCTGGCCGGTTCCTATTTTTATGGAACTCCGGCCATTGACGGCGATGAACTGTTTGTTGTGGCGGGAAAGGGAGACGATGTGCGACTGTGGTCGCTGGACCGACGCTCGGGAACACCTCGGTGGTCTCAATTGATCGCGTATTCCGATACGAAAATCGACCTCGATATCGCCCGGCGCTGGGTGACATCGCAGGTTGCGGTCGGGAACGGAGTCATCGTATGTCCGACGACAGTAGGCTGGCTGGTGGCCGTCGATCGGATGCGCCAGTCGGTATTGTGGGCTTATCGATACGCAACTCAACCCGGTGACGAGATGCCGGAACACGAACCGGGAATGCAATTCGTTCCACAAAAGGAATTGAACGCGACCTGGACACCTTCGGCACCCGTTTTGGCGGGAAGCTACGTTGTTTACACGCCGCAAGAAGAAGCCTCTCTGATTTGCCTCAACGCTGTTGACGGTCGACAAATCTGGACACATCCCAAAGAGCGGGGACTTTACCTTGCTGGTGTATTCGGCAAGAAAGTCGTCATCGTCGGCGAAACCGGAGTCACCGCATTTCAACTCGACACCGGCAAAACAGCGTGGACTGCACCGTTTGATGAAGGGGTCCGGCCGTCGGGTCGCGGGGTCGCCGTTGATGATCGTTACTACTTGCCACTCGCCAACGGTGAATTGCGTTCAATCGAATTGGCGACGGGTAAATTGTTGTCGCAGACGTTTGTTGCATCACAACAGCCCTCATTGGGCAATCTGGCGATGCATCGCGGCAAGCTGGTTTCGCTCAGTCCGTCGGGACTAACAGCGTTCGGTCAACGCGACGCTCTACTCGCGGAAATCCGGCAACGGATCGCTGTGAACCCCGATGATGCCTGGGGTCTGATGCGATCGGGTGAAATCCTGCTGCTCAATCACCAATATGCCGAAGCACTACCGCTTTTACGGCGGATTGCGATCGATCGGTTGACGACGGACGATCGATTGCGGCACCGTGCAATCTTTGTCGAATGCCTTTCCGTCCTGATTCACAGCGATGTCTTGCATCGTGGAACCGAACTGGAAGAACTGCGGGCTCTCGCAGAATCTCCGCCTGAAGAACTGTTGTACCGGGAATTGTCTGCTGAAAAATTGCTTGCCGAACAGAAGCCTGTCGCAGCGTTTGAAGTTCTGGTCCAATTGGCAGAAGACGCAAAAGACTCGATGCTCGCTCGCACGGATGATCGTCGCGTCACCGTGAAACAGGTTGCCTGGTTAAGTGGCCGGATGCACGATCTGTGGGAAAAGACTGCTGAACCCGGTCGGCGATCGATCGACAATCGAATTGGGGAAATTGCCGCCGAAGCTGCCGGTCGAAGCATGGATGCCTGCCAGCGTGCTGCAACGCTGTTTGCGTTTCACCCGGCGTCAATTTCGGTCAAGCGACGGCTGGTCGAATGGCTGATCGACACGAATGACCTTGGTAGAGCACGATTGGTACTGCAGGAACTTGCAGGCGACCCGGATTCAGTTGTCGCCGCAAACGCCATTGAACGATTGGCTCAGTTGATGGTTCGCAGTGAATTGCCGGCCGATGCGTCGTACTACTATCAATTGCTCCAGTCGCGATATGCCGAAACAATTGTGCGGGACGGTCTGTCAGGATCGCGGCTGGTTGCGGGGATTCATGCGAACACGACGATAAATCCTGAACGGCTTTCGAACAGGGCATTGTGGCCTGAATCGCAGATGCATGCCATTCAATCGGTGATGAACTACACCCAACCGCCACAGGAAGTGGCAGTCGATTCACCGCTGCCGTTTTTCAATCGACTCGGGCTTGAGGCTCATCAAAGCGAACAACGCCTTACGTTCGAGTCAACGGTCAACGGTCGACTCGAATGGATGGTGCCGCTGAAGGGCGAGCTTCGCGGCGGGGATGAAGGTTCGCTCGTTGTTCAGAATATCGGGCACGAGTTGTTCTTTGTGAATCGGGGTGTGTTGCATGCAATCTCGCCGATTGAAAAAAAGAATTTGTGGTCCAAATCACTCGACGACAGCGACGATGGAACTGCGATCGCACGGCATCCCAATCGAATTCCGGTCCCGGCAATGAGTGGTTCCGGACAAATCGATGGATCTCGCTCGCTGCTTCTTCAACGCGCGAACAATACAGGGCGACTGGCACTCGTTCAACCCGGCTTTCTTTGTGTTTACGGTCGCAGGTCGCTCCTGGTTTTAAACCCGCGAACGGGAGAAAGTCTTTGGCAACTTGACGGACTGCCGACGAATGCTGTGGTCCTGGGGACCCGCGATGCAATTTTTGCGATGGTTCAGGGAAAGGACGAAGTCCTCGCTTATCGGGCGATCGATGGTAAACCGCTGAACATTCCCGGACTCACGAAACTTTTGAATAACGCGTTGATGTCGCACGGCTCGGCATTTCTGGTCATGGAACCTGGTGATGCAACGTCGTTGCTGGGTCTTAAAATCGGGCAACAAAAGAGTCGGTTAAAATTGTTTGACCCGGTGCTCGGCGAAACGAAGTGGCAGATCGAGTTATCCGATCAGACGGTTATCAGTCCCATGGGTGACGAAGAGGTGGTTGCAGTCGGATCGGATGGCAAAGTCCAGCGAATCGATGTTGTCACCGGTCATGTGATTGATCTCGAACCGGTTCCAACGAAAAAGTCTGAGAAAGCGAGACGAAAGTATATCCTCTTCGACGAAGACCGGATTTACCTTATCTCAAATTCACCCAATAGCGAACATCAGTCGTTTAGCGAAAATCTGGCATCCATTCCACTAAGCGGAACCGTGAACGCATGGGATCGACGCACAGGAAAATATCTGTGGCAGCACGGAATAAAGCATCAAAGCCTGGTCGTCGACAGGTTTTCAAAGCTGCCAGTGTTATTGTGTGTTTCGCGGACCTGGAAAGCAAAGAACGGTTTGACAGAACTGAAAATCCATGCGATTCACAAGCGGACGGGCGCGACGCTGCTTGACGTAAGTATCCCGTCGGTCAATCTCGGCTTCAACGCAGTCGGGATTAATCTGGAAGAGCCATCAATCGAGCTCAAGTCATTCAACTTGCGCATGCGACTGATTCCGGAAAACATTGCCGCAGCAACAGATACCGGTACTGCACCCGCGTCGTCAAAAACGTCTCAAGACTGAGTAATACGGTAAATCCATTCGCGACCGCTGCGCTGCCAAGTTGTGACAGTTCTCACGGTGTCTCTGAAGAATGATCGGTTGTCGCACGAGGCTCACTTTCTCTTTGCGTCCTGTCCGCTTTGCGTCGTCGCGTTCAGTGTTGCCGGGATGCAACGTTCTCGATGTGCCTTGCGGGTGCGCTCGTAACCCTCTTTCAGGCCAGAGTTTATCACCGCTTTTCTGCGGAAGTTCACGTTGATTTGTTGCATTTCGGCAACGTGAACCCTTTGGCCGGTTTTCTTTTAACGGCTTTGTTTCAAACTCTTTTCATAACTCGCGAAGTCTTTGTGAATACGCTGTTTGCGACTGGTCTGAGACGACTCGCGTTAAAATCTTTGAACGTTTTGGCGAGTTTGGCATTCAGACTGCTTTACACCAAACCATCCTGTGAAACACAACGTCAAGCGACCTTGACGCAAATCCCGAAAACCACAGCAGTCTCAGAAAGGACCGCCGCCATGTACGCACTCTTTACTCGCCTGATGAACGAAGAAGCCGGTTTCATTATCTCGGCCGAACTCGTGCTGGTCGGCACCATCGCCGTACTCGCCATGATCGTCGGACTCTCGGAAGTCTCGCTCAACGTTTCTCACGAACTCGAAGACGTCGGATCCGCGTTGGGCTCCGTCAATCAGTCGTATCACGTCAACGGACTCGTCGGGCACATGGGACGTGCTGGTGGTAGCTGTTTCGTCGACACGATGGACTTCTGCGACGGTGCTGGCGACGTCGGTGCCAACTCGAACCCAACCGGCGAAGCATACTGATCCGGTTCCATGCCCTGAGTCTCCTTTGCCAACCTCTGTCTGATGCCAAACAAAAACTCCGAGCGATCACGCTGATCGCTCGATCTCACACAATTTCGATTTAAAAACTCTGAAAAGGAACGCTTCGATGTACGCTCTGTTGACCCGCCTGATGAACGAAGAAGCCGGTTTCATTATCTCTGCCGAACTCGTGCTGGTCGCTACGATTGCCATTCTTGCCATGGTCGTGGGCCTGTCGGAAGTTTCGCTCAACGTCTCTCACGAACTCGAAGATGTCGGGTCCGCGTTGGGCTCCGTCAATCAGTCGTACCACGTCAACGGACTCGTCGGGCACATGGGACGTGCTGGTGGTAGCTGCTTCGTCGACACCATGGATTTCTGTGACGGTGCTGGCGACATCGGTTCCAACACGAATCCGACTGGCGAAGCCTATTGATTCGAAGTTCGAATACTGATTTATTGAATTCTTGTGAAGCAGCCCGGTTTTTACCGGGCTGTTTTGCATTCTGTAGTCGACCGGCAGGAAACGAAACACCGGTCACTGAAAAACGGGGACTGGCAGCAGGAAGTTCTTGATCCAGTCCCCGTTTTTCAGTCGGTAAATTTTCCAATGCCGGTCGCTGTATGAGAAAACGGCATTTTTCAAGCGAAAAACCGGTCTGGCCCTGATTATTTTGTTTCGCTAGTATCCGCGACGCGCCGGGCTCGAACGTCAGTTCGTCTCCGGTGCATGTGTCGATCATGGATGACTGCGCCACCGTTCAGGACGAACGCCCCCCATCATGCGCCAACTCTTCCGAAGCCATTTCGTATTGATAACCGCTTGTGCTCTTTCAGGGCTGACGTCGACTTTGGTCGCTCAGCAAGGAAAGAGACCTGCTATTTCCGAATCCAAACCGGCGTCAAAACCGGCGTCTCCTGGAGTCGAAGGAAAAAGTACGCCCAAGGATCCACCCGCTCGAGAGCGGAAAGACTACGCTGCCGAAAAACTGTCCCCGGAGCTGGAAAAACTGCTGGCACGATGGGAAAAAGAATCGGCGTTGATCAAATCGATGCACGGATTTCAAACCCGACGAGAATTCACTGCTGAATTTAGTGTCGAAAAGGTTTCGAAGGGCGAGTTTTTTGTCGAACCGCCTGATCGGGGGCGAATCGACATGATTGCGGTGATACCCAAAAAGGGCGATGTCAGTTCCCGTAAATCGTATACTCTCGCCACGGGAGAATCGATGCGGTATATCTGCACGGGCGACGAGATTATCCAGTTTGATGAAATCGGCAAGACGTATGATCGTCACGATCTTCCCGAGAATATGCGGGGGAAAAACATCGTCCACAGCCCACTTCCTTTTCTGTTCGGAATCAAAGTGGAAGAAGTGAAGAGGCGTTTTGAGCTGGCGATGTCGACTCCGGAAAAAGATGTTGTCTGGATCAAAGCAATCCCTCGGCCCGATTCCGATGACCGTAAGCACTACCGTGAAGCACGGATTATGCTGGATACGACGAGGTTTGTCCCAAAACTGGTCAAACTGATGGACCCGGACGGAATCGAATCGGTTTACGAATTCTCGGATATCAAAATCAACGATTCAGGATTCGGGAAAAAACTCCTTGAACGATTCAAGGGTGATCCCTACAAACCCAGCGTCAAGGGATATACACGATTCGTCGCGAACGAAGGCAATCCTGCCGAAAGTGACGCCGTTATCCCTGTTGGCAACAAGGTGCTCAATCAAAAGCAGCCAATCGCTTCCGGAAAGCCGCTTCAACGCAATTCTGCCGAAGCGTCGTCTGCAAAGACCGGGCCACCTCGCACATTCAGTCAGGAATCCAGGAAGTAATCGTTGATTGGAAAAAGCCCCTGGACACGCACCAGGAAGTCTTGGAGCCGGTCCCCGTTTTTCAGTCGGTAGATTTTACACTTCCGGTCCCCTGAAAAAATATGGAATGTCGGCGCACCCGAAGCAAACACAGCGTTAAGGTTGGTTTCGGAGAAATCTGCGTCAATCGCTCGTTCTGCATCCGAGGGTCAGCAACACGTTGGCCCACAGATGTTGATCTGCGGTCTGAATCGTCAGAACGTGATCGCGCGACGCGACCGCATCGTAGAACTGCCATTTGTCGATCGGCGTTAATTCCAGTGCGAGTCCCGATGCCGAGACGATTCGACGATAGTCGGCCCAGACCTCGGGATCGCCTTTATGAGCGTAGGGATCATCGGCCGGGATTCCCATCGTATTGATCTCATCGACCGGGATCGCGGTTAACAACGTCTCAAGCACTTGCGAGACGGTGACGATTCCAGGAGCGAGGTTCAGGCTGACTAATCGGGCATTCGGCCCCAGTGTTGTTGATGCAGGATAGTTCCCGTCAGCAATCAGGACCTTGGCATGATGTCCGGCTCGCGCCAGGACTTCGGAGATTTCAGGGTGTAACAGTCGATGCTTTAACACGATGAATTGCTTTCCTGATGTCGACATCGTGAGATGCCAGGCAAAAAAGGGTGGCAAGGGATTCTGTCCCCGCCACCCCTGTTTTTTAGTCCGATCCTGGCATATCCCACGCGCGGTCTGGTTTGAGGCCATTGAGAAATCCAGCGACACCTGGAAACTGCCGCAGTCCGCTTCGAACGCGGAAGCGGACTCACAAACGAAGCCTCAATCCGGACCGCGAGCACTATAAAACCGCGAACCGGAACTTCAATACACGTTGCCGCGACAAACGGTTCCGTAATCATATGGCAAAACGCGAAAACGGCCCTCGAAGAGCACACCATTCATCATCGCGCGTTCAAATACCTTTCGAGATGACGAGTTTTACCAGATCACCGACGCGGTTGCTGTAACCCCATTCGTTGTCGTACCAGTTGACGAGTTTGAAGAACTTGTCATTAAGTTCGATGCCACTCCCCTTGTCAAAAATTGACGAGGCTTTGCTGTGGATAAAGTCACTGCTGACGACTTCGTCTTCGGTGTATTCGAGGATTCCCTTGAGGTACGTTTCGCTGGCCTTTTTCATTGCGGCAGCGAATTCGGCGTAGCTTGTCGATTTGACCGTCTTGACGGTCAGGTCGACAACGGAAACCGTCG
>JANXOO010000289.1 GCA_025353525.1 Schlesneria sp.
GCCACCAGTTGCACCGTACGTCCCGAAAACCGCGTGATTTCGTTTCGCCATTGTGATTTGAGCGACGCCGGACAGACAACCAGTACCTTTTTGATATCGGCTTCGCGAGCGAACAGTTCGGCCACTCCGACGCCCTGAATCGTCTTGCCCAACCCCATTTCATCCGCGAGGATTGCTCGACCGGCCCCAACCGCGAATGCAATCCCGTCGAGTTGATACGGCAGCAGTTCGGTTCGCAGCAGTTCAGTTCGCAATGGATGCGTTTTCGGGTTGCGACGAATCTCTGCCACGTGTTCTGAAATCTGATCCTGAAAAAGTCGCTGCTGAATATATTCTTCGGCATCCGGATAGATGGTCACCGACTGGCCGTTGCGTTCAAGCTGGCGCACTCGCTTCAACAGATCACGCATGTCGTCGACAGGTTGGTCACGCAGCTTGCCTACGATCGAATTGGTTTCTTCGTCCAGCTTTTCCGGAAGCAGTACTCTCAATTCGAGCTCCCGTCCATAGTGCAGCGAGATACTGATCGAGCGACGGCGATAGGCACCTTTCATCGCAGACTGGCCGAGGCGGCGGCGAACTTTTTTCAATGCGTGCAGGATGTGCTTGCACGTCCCCAACGTATTCGTGCGGAAATCGGGACACGAACAGAACGAATCGCCCGGCTGATCGCCGCGCAGTGCCACACGGTACGTTTTTCCGGACAGTGCCGATGTCACCGAATAGTCGGTCCAGGGAGTCGACGCGTCAGACGATTGGACTTTCATTTCCTCTTCGTTGGCCCGATCCTGCCGTTCGGATAGGGCGAGGGCGACAACTTCTTCATCCGATTGAGGCATCTTGCCATCTTTTTCAGGCGGAGCAGCAGCCAGCCCCAGGGCCGTTTTCTCTTCAAGAATCATTGAAAATGCGGCACCGACGTGTTCACACGGAACTGAGCATTCAGTGCAATTCCAATGGAGCCGGTTCAGGGCGGTCGCCATCAGTGTGATCGTCACGAT
>JANXOO010000330.1 GCA_025353525.1 Schlesneria sp.
TTGAAAACGGGGACTCCGGCGCGCCGTGGGTCTTACTGGTGTCTGTCCCCGACTTTCTACTGCAATACGTGCGGCCTGATTGTAATCAGTAAAGTCACGGTTTGCTGTGAAGATTCGATGAAAAGCACCGTTATTCGCTACGGAATCCAGCGTGGATGGTCGGCTCCCATGTCGTCGATTCCGCGTGTGATCAGACGGGCATGTTGACCGTCAGCATCCATAACGAATATGGACGGGGCTTCACCGACTCCGGCCCGACAAAAAGCAATCTGTTTTCCGTCAGGAGACTCACTTGCACGGAAGTCCCATGTCGGATGCTCGAATGTAACGTTTGTCAGTGCTGTGATGGATCCCGTTTTGGGGTCAAGGCGACAAATCCGGGTCCCGCCTCGAGCCTGTTCCGGCTTGAAGTCACGATTGAAATGGTCGAGGTCAGGCTTGCCAACGCGATATTCCCAGGCCACTTTCGCATCCGGTGTTCGTTGTGGAAACAGAATACAACCGTCATGCGTCCATGCGGGAACGTTAGATCCGCCACCACGCGTTGCGGCGTCGCCGTATGTCGCGGCAAACCACATCGATTGGCCGGTCGTAAGTACCTTGTGCCCTGAACCGTCGGGGCGGCCGATGCAAACGTCGGCCCAGTCGTGGCCGGGATCGTTCTGGTGCAGACAATCGACGTAAAGAACCCAGCCGCCGTCGGGAGACCACTGCGTCCCGAAATAGAGGTGACCTGATTGAGCCGCAATACAAACGCGATCGGTGCCATCGATGTTACTGGTCCAGACCTGATATCCTTGGGGGCTCGCGAGGTGGAATGCAACCCGTTGTCGATCCGGGCTCAGACTGAGTCCGTATGGGAGCCCTTCCCCTGCTCTTGTAAATTCTTTCGCATCGCGGCCATCGAGTCGAACACTGAAAATCTGTCCGACTTTGTCCTTCACAACCTGAATCAGCAGTCGATCGTCCGAAATGAGGAGTGCCGGAGTGGTGAACGGCGCGATTCGGTCCTGCGTGCAAATCTCTTCGAGTGAACCTGTATCGAGATTGTATTGCCAGAGGTGTGTCGGAGTTTGAGTGTAGTATTCCTCAAACGGTCGTCCCGGACCGTCACGGCGAGGCTCCATGCTGAGCACGATCACCCGACGGCCATCACTGAAACCAGGGCCAGGTTGCCACGTTGATTGACCCGGTGCATCAAAATTCAGGTATTTCAGTTCGCCACTTTCCGATCCTGCCAGTCCCGTCTTTCCTCGGGACGTAAACAAGAATCGCGATGCGTTCGGGTCCGAGTGATCGTCTGCTGCTTGCAACAACGTCCGTTTCAGAGCGAACGGGACAAGTAGTGGCATTGCAAGAAACTTGCGTCGCCCGAAATGCGTGCGATGTTGGCCCTGCTGTTCGGCAAACGAATCAAACATCATTCCCACCGCGATTGTTTAAAGAATTTTTCCTGCCGGAAGACTACTCTGCGGAATAACATCTCAACCATCCGGGTTTTCCGTAAATCGTCACGACCATGCCCTGGATGTCAAGTCTCTGCATCACCGTGGTACCCGGCATCGTCTGGTCACGCACCGACGGCATTCTGTGTTCGGGTCATTCGAAACGCTACGACGAACAGCGTACCCCATACGAGATCGATCATTGCAAAGCCGAATACAGTGGCAGATGCGCGACCTGACGAAAACAGAGCGGCAGCCGCGATTCCAAAACTGAATTTCTCGATGATGGCTGGAATCATCAGCGGGCGGTACCGCTGCGGGTCGCGAGCCATGATCAGGAATGCCACTTGCCAGGCCACTGCAACACCAAGGAATCCATAAAAGAATTCAGGATGAGTGATTGCCGGTGGATCATCGTGTCCAATCCGGGCCTCAAGGAACAATTGAGGTGGCAATACGATCAGGCCATAAACTCCGGCGATCATATATAGCCAGCGAGTGAATCTCATGTTCGCAGGTTCCTTTTTCGGTTCGCATCAATCTGCACACAGGTCGGCAGTTTCTACATAGCACTGAAACAACCCGGCGGATTCTGAATTTGAAGGGAATTCAAATGCGACTATCTCAGAGGAGGCGAGTCTGCCAAATGTAGCCCTGTCGCTCCGCGACAGGATAGCCGAAGCGCAACCATGTAAGCATGTTG
>JANXOO010000672.1 GCA_025353525.1 Schlesneria sp.
AACCCCAATTGGTCCATCATTCGATGGCACGATGCACACGAGGGGTTTTGGCGATGCAGTTCCAACTGTTGCCTTAAAGTCATATCAGGTCGTGATTTGGCTGTTTCCTTCAGCTCAGGAACGTTCGGAGGTGGGGGCGCGGGCGGTTTGTTCAAAATCACTTCCATGATCCATTTTCCGCGTTTGACGGGCGATGTCCGCTCGGGATTCGAGGTCAGCGTCAGAATGCTCCCTTGCGTCAATAACCCTCCGCGTTTTTTTCCGGTCAGGCTCACCTTTTGAAATTCAGAGCCGCTGATTCCGTCGATTCCGTAGTGCCTGGCGAGTCGCTCGTTCACAAACGAATAATCGCCATCGAGAAATTCGAGAATGGAACGATCTTCCCGCATGACGAATTCAAAAAAACGACTGGTCTCGCGCTTCATATCGTCCCTGAGTTCCTGATTGAACTCGGGAAAGCGTTTCGGATCGGGCGTCGATTCGTTCAGGATACGAAGCTGAAGCCATTGTTCAGCGAAGTTGTCGACGAGTGCACGCGATTTGGGGTCGGTCAGCATTCGGCGCACTTGCCGATCGACTTCTGCATCGGTATGCAAGTCTCCCCGTTCGGCATGTGACAACAAATCGTCGTCCGGAAGGCTGCTCCACAAAAAATACGACAATCGCGACGCCAATTCGTAATCGTCAAGCGGATGACGGTCGTTCTCGTCGTGCGGATTCTTGTCGGTCTCAATTCGAAACAGGAACTGCGGAGACACCAGCACCCCGGTCACAGCGACCTTCATTGCCGTAGTAAAAGAATCTCCGCTCGAAGTAACACGTTCGACCAGCCGAACCAATCGACCGAGTTCATTTTCGGTCGGTGGACGGCGAAACGCTCTTCGCACGAAGGGATTCAGGTTGTCGCGGGCGGCGTCGACCAATGATTTTCCATCGCCAGGCTGTGATACAAGAAATGAACGTTGGAACGGCGGAAATTCGGCAGCGTCAATCGACGTGGGTCCCACGATCTGAACATCACGCACCAGCAAATTGCGGTCGCGGCGATTTTTATCGGCGGCCTTTTCGTTGTAGAAGTCGTTCGTGAACGCGACCGCGAACTTGTGAGGTCCGCGGTCGAGATGTATTGGAAACTCGAATTGTCCGTACTTCGGTTCGATCTGGTCGACGCGATACACGGTGACCGGTTTGTCATCGATCCGAAACTCCATTTTCGACGCTTCGTCACCAGCAGGCGTCTCGGCGGCACTCACTTTTAATACGTATTGGCCGGAGTACGGAAAGACATAATCAACATGAAATTCACCATCCGAAACGAGAATAATTCCATCCTCGCCGTGCAATTGAGCGACACCGCTGCGGTGCAGGCTGTCGCGATCAAATTCCCGCTTTGCAGGGCTCGATGCGTCGAATGCCAGGATCCCCTCCCCTGCAATTCGTTCCGCAGCATTCAGGTATTTTTCCATCAGTAACGGCGGAAGTGACAGGACATCGCCGATATTGTCGAAGCCATACCCGACATCGTCCGAAGGAAAATCGTCGGCAGGCCGGAATGCTACTCCCATCAGATCCCGGACTGTATTGTTGTATTCGGAACGATTGAGGCGACGAATCGTGACGCGGCCAGGATCTGACGCTGTCGTGCAATCGATTTTGTGCAGTTTTTCGTCGAGATAGTCCAGCAGACGGGCTTTCTCGTCTGAAGTGGGTTGGAGACTATCGGGCGGAGGCATCTCGCCGTGCGAGATCATCTCGAACGCACGTTCCCACGTTCGGCGATCCTTGAGAAATGATTTCTCATCGACAAACTTTGCCAGCGAAACCCCCGCCTCGGGCGATTCGATCCCATGGCACTTCGCGCAATAACTTTGAATGAAGGGTGCCAATGTTGAGGCAAAGCCTGACGATGTCGCCGGCGAGGATGCGTGAGGGGATGCGGATGAATGCGTTGCTCCGACGAACGACCACACAAACGCACCGGCAACCGCAAGAAATGCAGAAACGGTCACTCCCATCATGAAGGATGGTCGGTCGATTCGAGCGAACCACGACTTCGACGTTTTTCTGGACACCGCCTTCTTCCGACGAGCGGACTCGCCCCAGCCAAGGCTTCGGACAGGCTTGTCATCCGACGACCGCTTTGTTGTGTCGACAGGTTCTTCATCAGGTTCGGGCACTATGAAGGTCTGCCGGCAATCGGGATTGGGGCACTTCCCACGCTTGCCCGCATACTGAGCGTCAACTCGAAAGTCGAGACCGCAGGCGTGGCAAGTGACCGAAAATTTCATAACAAGCTCACAGGTACAAACACGAAAACAGAGGACTGACAGTTCGGAGGGGGAGGAATGCTGAAGCATAACCTACGTGCCGCGAGGTACAAACGCGATAACAGTGGAATGACAGTTCGGCAGCAAATCCGTACTGGCAGTGGTTTCAGGCGGGATTATATGGCGGGCGACGCGATTGTATCTGCCAGTCGTGACCAAAGTCCAATTGCGATCAAGCAAACGACCAATTCATGACTTTGAATTATTCGAAACAATCTGCGGATTCGCCGCGACAAAATGTTCGCGGACAATCCGGCGAAAATCCTGAAAATTCCTGACGCGCTGGATCGATTCCCGAAATGCGGCAAAGTCACCCAGGAATTTGGCGAAATAGCAACTCGTTCGCGGTAACCGCTTCAGCGCCAGATGATTGCCATAGTAGTCGAATTCTCCTTCGACAAGATTCAGCAACACGCGAGCCCGCTCGGCTGCAGACGGGGGAGCGATTCCAGCTCCTCCCAATACAAGAGACCGGGCCTGCTGAAAGATCCACGGGTTACCCAGGCAACCGCGTCCGATCGCCACTCCGTCGGCTCCCGTCTCTTTCAAAAACCGGATTGCATCGACGGCTTCGCGAACTCCGCCACTCCCCAGGACCGGAATCGAGATAGCCTGCTTCACGCGAGCCACCACGGTCCAGTCCGGGCCGCCGACATACGACTGGGCGACGCTTCGTGCATGCACATCGACGGCTGATGCACCGACAGATTCGGCCAGTCGCGCCACTTCCGGTGCCGTTTCGTGTTCTCCGTCAGGCCCCGTTCGAATCTTTAAAGTGACCGGGATCGTTACGGCTTTCACAACGGCGTCGACAATTCTTGCAATGGCTGCGGGGTCTGACATCAGTGCCCCTCCTTCGCCTCGACCGACAAGGCGGCGGATCGGACACTCGAAATTCAGGTCGACAATCGAAAAGCCCTGCGCTTCCACGATTTTTGCCGCGTCTGCCATTTCATGTGGATCTTTGCCACTGATCTGGCCTACTGAAGGGCGTTCTCCAGGCGAAGTCGATAGCAGCCGCATCGCCCTGCGATCCTTCTTTGCCACATCACAGGCATCGATGCGCTCGCCGCAGACCAGACTCGCACCGTGCTGTTTCATCATCAGCCGGAATGGCGGATTTGTGTGCTCTTCCATTGGCGCGAGCGTGATTGGATGAGCGACAGAAACCGTACCGATTCGCATGGATCAAAACCCCTTGCCAAATCAGCATACTACCGTCTTCAGGCGGCTTTCGCCTGTGTGTTCGGGGTTTGTAACCGCTTTCCGGCAAACATGTGATCGGCTTCTTCGTTCAGTTGATCCATCGATTGCTGTGCCTGAGCAACGTAGCGGGCCAGTTCCGG
>JANXOO010000333.1 GCA_025353525.1 Schlesneria sp.
CCTTCCTCGGGTTCGAGCAAGACTCGAAGCAGAAGCGGGAATTCGACCGGCGAACGTCTTTGTGAATGCCAGTCATTGTCACGGCGTTGTGTGTGCCGATGTCGACGACCGGACCGTTCGAGCGGTGACGCTCGCGTCACAAAATCTCGTGCCCGTCCACATCGGAATTGGCAGCGGTCGCGAAGACCGCATCACGGAAAACCGCAGACTCAAACTGAAAAGCGGCAAGTTTGTCGACGTGCGTCATGCCTATTCGATGCCCCCCGACGACGAAGTGGCCGAGGTCGGGCCCATCGATCCGGAAATAGGAATTCTGCGACTGGATCGTGTCGACGGTACGAACCTGGCCGTCGTTTACAATTTCGCCTGTCACCCGATTCAGGGAGTTCCGAGTGGCAGCAATACGGCGGACATTATCGGATATGCCAGTCGGGTCATCGAAGACAATCTCAGCACCGGGACGATCGCGCTGTTTTTGCAAGGCTGCGGCGGCGATATCAATCCGATTCTGTACAAGGATGTCGAGCACCCTCGAAACGCAGAGCCGCTCGGAAATATGCTGGGCCTCAGCACACTGAAGGCGATCAGAAAGATCCAGCCCAAATCCGATTCCCGTTTGCTTGTTCGCAGTGACACTTTGACGTTACCGAGGGCTGATGTTGCCGAACGAATCATTGCAATGGACGCCGAACTAACCCGTCTCGTTCAGTCATTGAAGGGGACAAGCCTGAACCTGAAAACTTTTCTTCCACTTGTCGTGAAGTATCACCTGGCCGACGAATTCCCTTCGTACTATTCTCATCGTTACCTGCACGAGAAGAAACTGGGGCGGGATGACCTGAGCAAGCTCGACGCCGACAATCGACGGAATTTGAAGCAATACATCGACAATATCCATACCATGGAACAGTTAACGCGAGTGCAGACGAACCTGTCGCTCCTCAGGAAGCATCAATCCGACAACGTCGCAGCGGGCAAGCGAACGATCGATGTTGAAGTCGCAGGACTGCGTGTCGGAGATTTCATGCTGCTGACATTTCCTGGCGAGTTAACGGTTCAGATCGGACTGAATCTGAAAGCGAGTTCACCGCATCAACCGACGTTTGTCGCGGGATACACGAACGGCTACATTTATTACGCACCGACGGCAGAACAGCTATTGAATGTCGGAGGAGCCCAGGAAGAC
>JANXOO010000356.1 GCA_025353525.1 Schlesneria sp.
CGGCCTGGCACTTGGCGAGCAATTGTATTTGTCGGTCAAATCCAAAGGTTGGGGCCGCAATGGTACGCACGCCTTGATGCTGGCGTTGGCCGAAATGGCGGGAATTGACTGGGTGAATCGCGGATAGGTTTCAGTATTCCAGATAGTGAAAGCAGACTCGATGACTCGAAAAGGTGAGCAATTCGCCGGGTTGACCGTGGCCATCGTCACTCCGTTCAAAAACGGCAAGGTTGACGAAGCGGCACTTCGGAAAATGGTCGACTGGCAGATTGCGCAGGGAACCAACGGACTTTGCCCGGTGGGGACAACGGGCGAAAGTCCAACGCTGTCAACGGAAGAACACGAACGCGTTATTGCGATTGTGTGCGAGCATGCTGCCGGACGGATCAAAGTCATGGCGGGAACTGGCTCGAACTGCACTTCGGAAGCGATCGAGTTGACGCGGTTCGCCAAATCGGCCGGAGCAGACGGAGCCATGATGGTGGCACCGTACTACAACAAACCGACGGCCGAGGGCTTTTATCAGCACTATCGCGCGATTGCAGAAGCCGTCGATATTCCGATTATCCTGTACAACATTCCAGGACGGACGGCAAAGAACATGGAAGCCGATGTGGTCGCTCGCATCGCCGAGATCCCAAGCGTGGTGGCGATCAAGGAAGCGACCGGCTCGATGGATCAGGCCTCGCAGACATTAGCCATGACGAATCTGACGGTCCTTTCGGGCGATGACAGCCTGACGTTGCCATTGTTATCAATGGGCGGAAGTGGAATCGTTTCCGTCGTGGGAAACATCGTCCCCGGCGACATGCTCGAACTGTTGAAAGCCTTCAAGGCAGGTGATCTTGCGGAAGCGCAGCGGTATCACTTCAAACTCTTTTCGTTGTGTCGGGATATGCTCGGGATTGCAACCAATCCGATTCCGGTAAAAATTGCAATGAAAATGCTGGGACGCGACACTGGTGAAATGCGATTGCCGCTGACGCCACTTTCAGAATCGGAAGAGGCCCGATTGAAGAAAACGCTGGTCGCCTACGGATTACTGTAATTCGCATCGCCGTGATGGCTTTTTGATATGAAGTGAAGGGTATTGATTATGGCCTTTGGTTTTGGCAAGAAACGCGACGATGACGACGATGAGGAAGAAGACGAAGAGGAAGAAGAGGAACTCGATCTCGTCAACTTTCAGGGCGCATTAAACGGCAAGACGGCCGATATGGCTGCTAACGCGCGCCTGGTGCAGGCGGCGTTACGGCCCACCAAAAGCACAATCACTGATGCCATCGAGCGTCGTGCCGAAATGATTCGTGTCGACGTCAAAGGCGAAAAGGCCCAGGTGGCGCTGGCGATTGACGGGATGCCATTTGCTGGCGGGCGGATGGCGAAACCCCAGGCAACGGCGATCATTCAGATGCTGAAAGTTCTGTGTGGACTGGATGCGCGTCTCAAAG
>JANXOO010000374.1 GCA_025353525.1 Schlesneria sp.
ACACTCCCCGATCCTGAAGGGATCGCAGAGGTGTCGCCGCGAGCAATTCCAATTGTAATCCATCTGTATCGCGACGTTCCGCAGACGATGTCTGGTGGTTCATGCACCGGTCCACTCAACAGAGATTCTGGTGATCTTCGACGAATCACTGATTCATCGAAACTGATCGGAATCCTTGCAAATCCGGAAAACGGAGTGGGACTGCGGGCTGGAATGGCCCGGTCTTCTTGACGAATGACAAGGCCGGCTGGCTGCGAGGGGACGTGCGTCGGTGGTTCTATGCCCGAGTCGTCGGACACACCTGCAATTTCGCGTTCGACCCTGAACGCGATACGGTGACAATCAATGCAGCAGAAAGCCATCCGGCCTTACGTTGGCTCCTCGAGTCGAACTTTCTCGGGAGGGAGTGGGTTATCCGGCAGGACGCCTGCCACGCCAGGACGAAGACCTTCCGAGGGCAACCGGTAGCCCTCCCTTTTTCGGCCTAACCTCACGCTGCGGCGGACCACGGGGGCGAAGAAAGTGGACACGGTGCGAGGCTATTGAAACGTTGCACTCGAATCGATCCAATTGATTGACATCCCTTGCTTTATGCTCGAAAATCGCCGAAGAAATTGGTCAAGACGGACGGCGAGTACGCCACCGCTTACATCAAACGTTATGTCACTGGTAAACATGATCTTACGACGGGGCATCACGAGCTTTTTCAACTGGGACAAACGCGGCGCGATTCCAGAATTCAGCATTGCCGAATTCAAATGCATCGTTTTTGCTGTGGCGGCACCGCTGGCTTATGCCGTTTCAGTAGCCCACGGCCGGGCTTTGGCACAGGCCTCGGTGCACGCACGGTTCGTTGAGATCGCCGGTGCAACTCACAACGACATTCCGATGTTTCAACTACGCAAAGAACTGGATTCACTAATGATTGTGCTTTCCTCCTCAACGATTACGGAGTAATCGCCAGGAACCGCACAACAATCGCATGCACCGGAGTTGCGATGGCCAGCGTTTTCTGAAATCAACTTATTCTCCCGCAACCCGGTGGTGCGGGTCGGTCATCGACGGAGTGGAATGATGACGATGCCAACTCAGCGAGTTGTTCCCGCCCTACGAATCACCGACTACGCACGCAGCAAAGCATTCTACGTCATTGGGCTCGGTTTCACGGTCGATTGGGAGCACCGCTTCGAGTCACATTTCCCCGTGTTCATGTCAATTGTCCGCGACGGCATGCAACTCTACCTTTCGGAGCACACAGGGGACTGCCAGGTTGGTGGACTAGTGCATTTTATCATCCCGGATGTTGACGCCTGGTACCTGGAGTTCAAGAGCCGAAATGTGATCGCGTCCGAAGCACCGAATAACGACTTGGGCTTTCTGAACATGACGGTCACTGACCCCGACGGGAACAAGTTGAGGTTCATGGAGCCCGCTATCAAAGCCGTCGAATGAAAAGAGGGGCTAAGTCGAATGGCACTGTGGCCAGCGGCGCTTCGGTTTACGACTTCGGTCGGGTTCGGGTGTCGGACATCGGCGTCGAGCGAAAGATCTGACGGTGCAACCCACTGTCTTCCTCAATCGATTTCTCGCCGTGGCGCACCGCGAGCGTGCCTCAGTCAGAGGCCGGGCGTTGATACGAATGACCAAATGTCGTAAACAGGTCTTCTTTTCTCCTGCTCGGATCGCATTGCCGCTCGGGCTCGCGGCCCGGTTACCTTTTTCGTTCTGTTGGTTTGAGTCACACCTCAACTACGCCACGCACCGGAGTGGCGGTGGCCAGCATCTTCTGAATTCAAAGTCAACTCCCGCCACTCGGTGATGGTGGTCGTTCTGCCCCCGGAGGAATTCGTGGTAACCGCTGACGTCTGGTCTGACTTCTTCGACGCCTCAACCCACTACACGGGGCCACCGTTGACCGACGCGATGGTCGCCTCGGCCGAGCGGACGCTGGGGTACGCGTTGCCTGCGTCGTACTTGCAGTTGCTCCGGGTGAAGAACGGCGGCTGCCCCCGGTGTCAGTGCCACCCGACCGGCGGTACTCACTGGTCAAACAACCACGTTCGCGTCGTCACCATTTTCGGTATTTGTGGCCAGTGGGGGATCGATTCCGAGCAGTTCGGCACGCGGCACATGATCCGCCAGGCCGGACTGCCCGAGATCGGGATCGTCGTCGGCTGGACCCCGACCGCCGGGCACGACGCGATCATGCTCGACTACAGTGCCTGCGGGCCGCAGGGCGAGCCGCGCGTCGTCCATGTCGATCGCGAGGACGACGCGTCCGCCGTCCTCGCGACGACCTTCGAGGAGTTTCTCCGCAGCCTGGTGGACTGCCAGCGGTATGACGAGGCGTGCCAGCGGGCACTGGAGGAACACCGGCGCCGCTCACAGCACGAATAGCAGTGTCCTGGCCGAACAAGGACGCTGCTATTGACCCGGCGGGCATGGAGTCTTTCCTGGATGCAGAGCTCCCCGCGCCCGCCGGGCAGGTGAGCGTGGTCTTTCGGTGGAACTGGCGACGCCTTTGTCGCACTTCCTGCAGACACAATAAAAAATTATTTCGAAAACAGGAACACGCAGTGGCAATCTACATGTTCTGGAACCAGGCGATAAGTCCAATCAATGATCGAAACGATTGACGGGGATCATTTCAATCGGCAAGATTACCTGACAATTCGGTGAACAGGAATGGAGTACCGTCCGGTCACTTCAATTCGTTGGGAGGATACAATCAAACAATTTATTTGGCATGTGTTTGTGCAATCGATTGCTGGTGCAATTGTCTTGATCGGAATTGTTGTGGTCGCTTATGCGATAACCGGAAAATGGCCACCGAAATACCTGCTCGTCAGCTCGTCGATTGGCGGTGGCCTCTCGCCATTTGTGTGGCGAATATACAGGGCCGTCTACCCACTCGCCGACGTTCGTTCGGCTGAACTATCCAGACAAAGTCGCTTCTTTCTGTAGTCGATGCGTAAGAATCGCAAGTGACAACCAATCGGATTGACGGCGACTATTTCCATCGTCAAGATTGCCGAGCAATACGGTTAACCGGATCCGCGACTCCAGTTTGCTCCTTTCTTGAATTCGTTTAGTTTTCCCGTCCGAACGAATTCAAAAGGGCGACACAGTCATCACTCTCGGCGCGGACGGCGTTGCAGGGACGGCAAGGGTAGAGGGAGTGTTTGTCACCCGCAATCAAGTGTTGGAGATGCAGACGGAGGCCGGGACGCTGGTGACCACCAAGACTCAGCCGGTCGTCCTGGAAGGAGGTGGTTTTCGGGCGGCAAGCGACCTCAAGGTGGGAGACCATGTGTTCGGATGGCTCATCAGGATTGAATTAACGCTTTCAGCGTTATACCACGCGCGGTCTGGTTTGAGGCCATTGCGAGATCCAGTGACGCATGGAAACTGCCGCAGTCCGCTTCGAACGCGGAAGCGGACTTACAAACGAAGCCTCAATCTGGACCGCGAGCAGTATAAATTGCCTCGCTCGACATCGACGCAGCGCGTGCTGCAAACAAGAAAATCATCCGGGTGATAATGCCGTGACCAGACGGTCAATGTCGTCTTTCGTGCGAGATTCAGTGACTGCGATCAGCAGGCTTTGATCACGCTCTTCGGATGTCATCCAATCGGTGCCAGGCAACCGGCCGAGAGCCGGGCCAATATCAATATTGGCGGCTGCCGCTCGTCGGATCGCGACATCGGCTCCGTCACGGTATTTCAAAACAAATTCTTTGAAAAATGGTCGACCGAATGACAGTTCGCAGCCGTTGACCAGCTTCAACCGGTCTGCTGCGTAGTGCGCTTTTCGGCAGCTCAATTCAGCGACTTCTTTCAGACCGTGCGGACCGAGCAGCGACAAATAGACCGTTGCCCTGAGTGCCATCAATCCCTGGTTCGTACAGATGTTGCTCATAGCCCCGGCGCGTCGAATGTGCTGTTCGCGAGCCTGCAAGTTCAGGAAAAAACAGCGATTGCCGTTCCGATCAACGGTCTGTCCAATCAACCGGCCCGGCATCTTGCGCACGAACTGCTGCCGACAGGCGAGGATTCCCAGGTACGGACCGCCAAACTGAAGCGGCGTTCCCAACGATTGTCCTTCGGCCACGGCGATATCCGCACCAATTTCTCCCGGTCGCTTCAGAATCCCGGTGCTGAGCGGATCAAACGAGACAACCAGCAGCGCACCAGCGCCGTGTGCCAGTTTTCCGATCGATTCGACTTCTTCGAGGCAGCCGAAGAAATTCGGCTGCTGGACGACAACGCAAGCGGTGCGATCGTCGAGGAGTTTTTCAAGTTCAGCGATATTTGCAACACCATCAGGTGTCGGGATCACGTCGATCGTCGTCGACTTGTTGACAAGGTACGTTTTCAATGTCGCCACGTATTCGGGGTTCGTTGAACCCAGAACCACGACACGACCGGTCCGGTCGGTGCATCGCATGGCCATCAGCACCGCCTCGGCAACACCGCTTCCCCCTTCATAAAGACTCGAATTCGCCACGTCGAGTCCCGACAGTTCGGCGATCATCGACTGAAATTCGAAGAACGCTTGTAACGTCCCCTGGCTGGCTTCGGCCTGATACGGAGTATAAGCGGTGTAGAACTCGCCGCGCGACGCGACTTCATCGACAACCGCTGGAATAAAATGGTCATAGGCACCGCCGCCAAGGAAGCAAGTGCGTCCTGATGTTCCGACACTTCTTGAGGCGAGGTCCCGCAAGTGACGTTCCAGTTCCGGTTCACTAAGAGCTGGCGGCAAGTCGAGCGGTCGATTGATCTGCAATTCGGCAGGAATCTGGTCGAGCAATGTCTGCAGCGAATCGACGCCGATCCGTTGCAACATTTGCCGTTGTTCGTCAGGAGTTGAAAAGAGGTAAGACACCAACAAGACCTTTCGGGGTCAATGACCGATTTTTGATGAGTCGTGGCGAGCGGGACGATCACGTCGCAGATAATTCCCGATCTCAATCGTCCGACGTGCCGCGGCGACTCGCTGAAGCGGCATCAGGTATCAGTGGCTCGACGCATCGCAATGGGCCTTGTATTGCGATGCGTCCAACAGGTTCGACAATTCGCCCGGATTAACAACTTTGGCTTTGATCATCCAGCCATCGGTAAACGGACCAGTCGTCAGCAGGTCCAGTTCCGCAGAAACGGTTTTGCCGTCAGTTCCGCGTCGTTCCGTCAACCGTTCGTTACGTGCAATGACATCACCGCTCACCGGAGAATACAAATCGCTGACCGCTTTAACGCTTTCGACCTCACCGAACGCCTGACCCTGAACCAGTTTTTTGCCAACCGAAGGCAGGTC
>JANXOO010000431.1 GCA_025353525.1 Schlesneria sp.
CCGTCTGCCTGAAGCAATGTCGCCTGATAACTGGCGGGCAAAAAGCCGTTTGAAAATGTTTCCAGTCCTCCGCACGGCACGACGCCGAAACTGAGTACCACGAAACCCGGCAGATTTTCGCTCTCGGATCCAAGGCCGTAATTCACCCACGAGCCCAGACTCGGTCGCCCGGCATTATTCGATCCCGTGTGCAGGAACAGCACGCCCGTCGAATGAATTGGCAGGTCGGCCTTCATCGAACGAATCACGGCGATGTCATCTGCACACCGGGCAAGATGCGGAAACAAACTGCTGACGGGCATCCCGCATTCGCCGTGCTGGCGGAATTCCCATGGGCTTTTCAACCACTGCCGATTGACGTTCGCCGTCGGATTCTTCGATTCCGTGCAGGGCTTGCCGTCGAGGTCCGCCAGACGTGGCTTGGGATCGAACGAGTCAACGTGCGAGACACCGCCGTCCATGAAACAGAAAATGACGTTTTTGACGCGAGGTCGACTGTGAGGGCTGGGGATTCTGCTTCGAGGATGCGTCGAATCGGCCAGACCGGTTTGACCAAACAGACCCGCCAGCGCCAACATTCCGAAACCGTTCGCCGTCGATGCCAGCATTTCACGCCGCGACACCGGAAACGTCATTCGACCGGGACAAGGACAATTCGAGCGATTAACGGCAGGACGCATGACGACTCCCTACGGAATGTAAATCAATTCGTTGACATTGTAGAGTGAATGGGCGACATCCTTCCAGACCGACTGGCTACTCATCACCTTGTCAAAGGGGACCTGATAAAGGTCGGCAAGTGTGCGTATCAGTTGCTCGAACCGAAATTGTTCGTCTGCTGACGGTGAACGACCCAGCGACGACCGGAACATCGCGTCGATTCGAGTTGCGATCGAATCACCTGGTTCGGTCACCAGACGCTGCGACCATACGTCTGCCTGTTGCAAGACGAATGGATCATTCAAAAGGGCCAATGCCTGGGCTGGCACATTAGTCACGTCGCGACGGCCCTGAGTGACTTTGCCGCCAGGAAAATTAAATGCCCCCAAAAAGCGAGGGGACTCCATCAGATTGTTTTTGATGTAGATGCTCCGTCGCCCGTGACCGTCGAGCGGACCTGGGAAGAGGCGGCGGTCTGCATATTCCTTTTCACGAAACGGCTGAACGCTCTGGCCGTAAAGATCGGGACTGAGTCGCCCTGACGCGGCAAGGATCGAATCCCGAACCGACTCGGCCTCCATCCGCCGCGCCGAATAGTGTTGCAACAACCGGTTCTGAGGGTCGACCTCTCGCGATCGTTCGGACGGAAGGTTGCCTGATTGAAACGCTCGCGTCAGGACCAGTGATCGAATTAGCCGTTTTACGGACCAGCCATCATCGATGAATTGATTCGCAAGGTGATCGAGTAACTCGGGATGCGAAGGAAGTTCACCGACGTGGCCAAAGTCGTCGACCGTTC
>JANXOO010000464.1 GCA_025353525.1 Schlesneria sp.
CCGCCGATGGTCACGGTCAGCCAAAGAGAACGCGTTCTCGCGCTCCGAATCCTCAACGGCCATTCACATCGCGTCGGCAATCGCCCGAATCGCGTCGAACCCCGCGCCGTCAAACGCCGTCGCGCTCCGATCGCGCTCCTCACCGAACTCCGCGAAACGGCGAGAGCGCGGTTGATCCAGGCTCAGCAGAAACTCGACGGACACTCGCAAACAACGTAGCGAGATCCTGAGCGGCAATGCGATCCGAACAGGAGAAATAAAGACCTTTTTCCGACATTTGTCATTCGTATCAAAGCCCGGTCTCTGACCGAGGCACTCTCGCAGTGCGCCACGACGAGAAATCGATTGAGGAAGACAGTGGGTTGCCCCGTCAGATCTTTCACGAGGAGACGATGTCCGACACCCGAACCCGACGGACGTCGTAAACCCATACGCTGCTGGCCACAGTGCCATTCGTCCTGACCCCATTGTTTTTCCCGGGCGGAACCGCCACCGATTCGCGCCGAGGTACTTTGTTGATAGAATCTATAAACCCACATGGCAGCTTTTATTTTCCCATTCTGCTTTCATAGTCTTTTCTCGTATACCACAATATATCGGAAAAATGCTCATTTCCAGAGAGCGTGGCGTGAACGATATTCTGAATGTTTTTGAATCCCTCGGTGTCGGTCGGGCTAAAAAAACGACTGACGAGAGAATTGATTTGTTTAAACTGAACCAACCAGCCACCTTCAGCAGCGGCAATGAGAATCCAAATCGTTTTATTTTTCTCGACAATCGCATCAAAGGCCCATCCGTAGAATTCATGCTGAAAAACTTTTGAACAGTGATGCGATTGCTCTTGAAGTTGTTTACTTATGCAATCGGCAATTGTCCGGCCCGCAGGAACAAGCAAGTTTCCCTGTTCGTCCCAAATCGAGTCGTCGGGAAACTCGGCATTGAATGTTACGAAATCTCGAACGTCCATGGGTGCTCCACTATTCTTCGTTTGCAGAAAATATAAAGGGGACATTCTACTTAAACGTTTAAGTAGAATGTCCCCTTTTTTCCAT
>JANXOO010000479.1 GCA_025353525.1 Schlesneria sp.
GTTTGACGGCGCGGGGTTCGACGCGATTCGGGCGATTGCCGACGCGATGTGAATGGCCGTTGAGGATTCGGAGCGCGAGAACGCGTTCTCTTTGGCTGACCGTGACCATCGGCGGTACCGCCGCCAGAACCCAAGTGGTTGGCTGAATCGGCCAATGTTACCGGACGCGGGTCCATCAGAAGACGTATCAACCTCGTGCGGACTTCGGCCCCTGCCGCTTGCCGTCCTACGGTGGAGAAAGTTTTTCCGTTGCCGAATTGGTCCGCGGCTCCATCAATTCCGTGTTTTCGAGCCAGAGTGCGAAGTACGGTTCATTCGACTTCTTTTCACGCAGCAATACCAGAAATGGACGGTCAAAGTGGAACTTGCGGATTGCCGGTGGTGGTGGCGGCTCAACTCCTCCGTCTGCGACCCCGGTTTCGATCTCGGCCGTCGATTCGAGTATCGCGCCGCGCTCGTTGAGTACGAAGGCGGTTCCCTGCTCGGCGCCCTCGATGAATTCGGGGCGACCGTCCTTGCTGTACGAACTGCCGACAAGCTCGATCCCGATAAGCTCGGCGTATTTCCGTCGAATGTTGAACGACAGTTTCGGGATCAGCAGGCTTTCGTTGTGTTCCAGCGTGAATCGCGTGTGCAGGGGATTGGGCGAGGCCACTCGTGCAAGCACCTTGTCCATCGTGGCCTGCAGCGTTGATTCGGCCGGAATCCTGGCGAACAGCATTACGTCTCGCTCCGATTCGGTCTTGAGTTCGATGATGAAGTCTTCGTCCGTGCGATAGTCCGCGACGTTCACCTGGCTTGGAGCCGCATATGATCCACCGAACGAGGCCACTTGTGCCGTCGTCGATCCGTTGGGAAACGACAGCGGACCTGCGTTTCCATCGAACGCATCGGCGAACGATAGGCTCTTCAGGAAATACGCATAAAGCACGCGCCCGTGTCCTTTGGCATCGGCAGGCGGTGTCGACGGTCCTGCGGCACCGGGAAACCGCCGCTGAAGCTCAGTCGTCATTTTCGCGACATCGACTTTGTCGACGGACTTTGCGAAAAACGATTCGGGATCCAGGTTGTCGAGCGAAAACGGCAGACGATTCAATTCCGCAGCAAACACCGGCGTCGGATCGACTGCGACAGGCTGATCGGGAGACTTTCGCAGTTGATCCCACGCGATGCGGAACGTCGCGCAATACAGGCAATTGCGGCCGGGCGAAATGAGCATTGTTGGATGCGGCACGACATCGGTCCCGGTGAATGAAGATGCGTCTCGCCGCGGTGGAAAGGCCGCAGAAGGTGCGGACCTGGTTTCACCTGTTGGGCCGGTTCGCAGCAAGCGCCGGAGCGTTCGTTCGGCAATCGATTCACTCAGTGAACGGATAACTCCGTCTGCGAGCACAATCGTGGCGCGATCATACCGGCCCGACAGGCGGGGGCCGGTCTCCGCCTTCCGCCACTTCGTCGCCTGCTCAAGCGGAATGTCTCGTGGTTCCAGCCAGTTGATATCGGAATCGGCGGACTCGACCAGCATGATCGTATTCGCCGTGCCGTTTTGAAACTCGCGAATGCGGCTGCTCGAACTGCCCGGCCAGGCGGTATACTGTCCCGTCACTCCGAGAAACTTCGCATTGGATTCGCTTGGAAATCCGAATGCCGCCGGCATTTGTGAGCCAAGTTGTGAGTTGTGCGGGCCGTTCCATGGTTCGTCGAATCGGTAGGCGTCGTAGAGTTTTTGTTCGCCCAATTCCGGCAGGATCCAGACTCGCCAACTGTGCCACGGCGTGCCATCACTGCCCAAAGTCCAGGCTGGCGGAAAGCGTCGGTGTCGATCATGGTAACTGCGCAGCGCCAGCGACAACTGGCTGAGATGGGCTTTGCACATCGCAGCATGGCGGGCCGGCTTCGCGAGGTAATCATTGGCAAAATAGACGAGCACCAGGAACACTGTCGCACCGCAGAGCCATCCGACCGAGCGAAGTCCGGAATTCATCAGGTCCTCACTTGATCGGGGACGATACCACCGCGAAACCTGTTCAGCAACGACGGAGTTTCGCAGAACGGATTTTCAATCATTTGCAAAAAAAAAAGGGGACTGGCACCAAGTCGAGAAATACCTGCCACGCATCTTCATCCGTCATTTCAGTATGGATCGGTCGAAACCAATCGTCGGCATCGACAAGCACCTATGGCATCGGGGCGAGTCGTCGTTTGCGGCGTTCTTCTCTTTTTTGACGTGCTTCTTCCCGTCGCTGAAGTGTCGCGGCAGATGGTCCTTCTTCGAGTTGCTGAAATGCCGAATCCGGAATTAATTGTTGTACGCCATCCGGAATCAGCGATTTCAGGAACAGGGGTGCCAATTTGCGATAGGGTGACGGCTTGTTCGTCGCCGGATTTTCGGCAAGTTCCTTTGCGTCGGCCTGTCTGACTTCTCCCGCTGCAAGTCCCAGCTTCGCTTGCCCGTCACCATTTGCTCGCTGGCGCCGCACAACATCCAGCAAGTCGAAATCTGTCGACGTCATGCCTCGATAAGCAGACATCAATGCCAGCGAGACCAGTACAGGAGGTGCGTTCCGCGATTCGATGAACAGCCCGTCCTGTTGACGAGTGACCGTTGCGGCCGTGTCACCGAAATACGGGACAATCGCTGCTGCCGATGGAACGCTGAAAGCATCGAGTGAAATTCCATCGTCGTGCAGTCGATCCAGCAGTGTCTGACAAAAATATGGCAGCAATCCGCTGACAAGACCGTTGGCTCGCGGTCCGTTGACGTATGCAAACGTCAACAGGTCGCCGACAGGCAGTTTACTCTTTCGATGGACGACAGGGTCGAAGGCCGGTCGTTTCGCGTCAAGGTGTC
>JANXOO010000505.1 GCA_025353525.1 Schlesneria sp.
CACCGGCTTTGGTGGCGACGTCTCGCAAGGCGTCGATGAACAGTCCCTCGAAGTCCACCAACTCGACCGGGAATCGTTCGCAAAGCTCCTGAGCCGCGCGTTGATAGCACTTGGGATTCACCATCAGCGCCAGGAACGAGCCTTCCTTAATGCCCCGCTCCAATCGTTCTTCGAACTGTCGAGCATCGGCAATTTCAGGTGTGATTTCACCAGCCGGTAGAGTGCCAGATGCCGTCGCCAATCGCGAAACCGACTCACTGCCGCTGGTGACGGAAATAGCGTCGCGCGGACGGCTGACGTAGCAACCAACCCCCTTGCCTGTGGCGTCCCAGTTGAAATCGAATCCTGCCGACCGTAGCAATTCGTCAAGAGCGGGTCGATCTGGCAAGGTGATTGCTTCGGGATATCTGCCACTGACGCGATCCTGAATTTGCGATACCGTCAGGAATGGAACGCCATACAACGCGCCTTGCGACAACTTGATTGCCCGAGCCGCATCCATCCCACGCGGATACAACTCTTGGCGACTCGAGACCGCTGCATGTTTCGACGCAGCAGCAGACAAGCGCACCAGTCGAGCATCAGTCAGGATGACGGTATCTGCGGGAACTGAGATCTCACGGAGGCGTTGCAGCACACGGGACGGCGGCACCAATGGGTCTGCGTCAGCCAACGTGTCAGCCTCATCACCCAATCGCCCCGCATAGCTGGCCAGGTCTTGAGTCAGCGCCACGAGCACGCGGCCGTGATCTCGGCGAACCAGAAACCGTGGCTCGGCCATCGTGCGTTCCACTTCACAGCATGCACGGGCTACAGCCGTGGCGAGCGCCGTGCGCCGCGGCTCATCTTCAATGGATCCTCGTGCAATCAGGACGGCATCACTCAATTCAGGAACAGTCACTACTCCGCTGGCAGACTGAATTACGTCTGCGACCACATCGCGCATCACGTCGATTTTCGGATCACGCGACCAGCGTGCTTGGAACGTCGAGACAAGTTGTCCAATTCGAGCACGCGAGACACCGATCACTGCGGCGCACTCGCTCTGGCTGGGCCATGAACTTGCGACATCCGGATTCAGGCCCAGCAGGACCTGAATGGCCTCGCGGCTGCTGGTGCCTTCTTTGCGGCCCGGCTGCAGAACGCGTTTCAGCAATTGATCGACGCTGGGAATCACCGCATCGATCAACTCCTGGGAGATCTCGAATTCCTCGTCTGACTCATCGGCGTTACCCGGCGGATGTCCCAGTCGCTCGCGCAGGATTCTGACCGCCGCACCAATTTCGCGTCGTGTCCTGTTGCCAACTCCCCGCAGTCGCAATAGCCGCCGCATGGGAACGGTCAGCAAGTCTTCGACCGTGAGAATGTTGGCCCGGTCGAGTGCATTGGTGGCTCGCGTGCCCAGTCCCAGTTCCGGGATGTGAGTGTCGAACGTGGCCGAATCGAGCAGGCGGCGAATCTCGTTTTCATCTTCGTGGTCCGACAGCGTTCCCGGTTCTTCGATGCCGACAAAGCAGTCACGCCA
The DNA here is from genome assembly GCA_025353525.1 of Schlesneria sp. Lineage (GTDB taxonomy): Bacteria > Planctomycetota > Planctomycetia > Planctomycetales > Planctomycetaceae > Schlesneria. The sequence goes on from JANXOO010000505.1 coordinate 1,526, forward strand.
GGCGTCGAGCATCTGACGAGCGTTGTCGAACCGGTCATCGGGATTACGACGAAACGCCTTCTGGAAGAATTCGGTCAAGCTGTCGCGGAGCGACGCCTCGAACAGGTCGCCGTCGATGGTGGCTTCGCAATCCAGGTGAGATGGGTCACTGGTGCCGTCGCCCCACTTCGGGAAATTGTTCGGCCCGGCAGCCAGTTCAAACAGTGTCGCTGCGGCAGCGTATCGCTCAGCATTCAAATCCCAGCGTTTGTGCTTTCGCAGCGGAAGGAAAGGATCAAGATACCCGGTCGTCCCGGTCCGCAGGTTCTCCGTCGGAGCACGCGACAGTGAGAAGTCGAACAACACCAAGTGCAGCTTGTTAGCGCTCTTGAGCTGGCCGATGGCGATGTTGTCCGGCTTGATGTCGCGATGGGGGATGCCCGCTTCTTCCTCCAGGTATTTGAGAACCTCCAACAGGTCTTCACCGAATCGTTGCAAGAGGTCGATGTGCAACCGGCCCTCGTGTCGCAACCGATCACGAAGCGTCTCGATGCGACGTTCTTCCTTGTTGGCGAATGCCGGGTGCATCAGGAAGGCGAACCGGTCCCCAATCTCCAGCGTTCCGCATTGGGCAACGATGTGATTGTGCCGCAACTTGTCGAGAATCTCAGCTTCGTCCCGCAGTCGTGAATTGTTGTCGGGTTCGCTGGCAACCTTGAGAACGAATTCCTCACCGTCCTTCTCAACCAGCAGCACGACGGAACATCCGCCCTGTCCCAAGCGACGAATCACACGGTAGCCGCCCGGAAGCTGGTCATCCTTCTTCGCTCGATTGGGATCGTCAGCGAACGTTTCCAACTCAGGCGTGGTGGCCTCTTCTTCGACCTTTTCGAGCAACTCCAGAAAGTCGCCGACCGTGTCGAGCCGCACGCCAACGTCGGCATGCGTGCTCCACTGAATCAACTCCTGAAGGCTGGCACTGGCACCGTTCAGAACGGAACTGATTTGCAGCCCCTTGGTCTCACGCAGTTTGTTGCTCAGTTCAAGGCCATTCGCAGCCGGTGGAGCGCCGGAGAAAATGTGGTAGGCGATGGCACCGAGAGAAAAGATATCGAGGTGCTCGCCGACATTGTTGTCATCGGAAATGACTTCGGGAGCCATGTACGCCGTACTGGCATCGTCAACCAATCGCTCGACGTGCGAAGTTGCGGAGATCACCCGCGACGGGTTGGATGTCGTCGTCCCTTCGGCTCTGTAACCAACCTGCCAATTGAAGACTTTGACCTGATATCGTCCGCTTTCCT